>NZ_JBGLYN010000016.1:0-92433 GCF_047304045.1 Variovorax sp. Varisp85 | reverse complement strand
GTGCCTTGCGCAGCGAAATAAAGGAGGAGGCCGCAGGCCGGGGGACATTCGCGGAGCAAGGTACCCCGTCGGCGTGATCGAGCCCCGAACGAGCGCCGAGGCTTAGCGCACTTCCTTCAGATACTCATCAGAGAAGGCCTTCTGTGCGGCAGCCATCCGCCCGTAGTCCACGCTCTTGGCCCGGGCGTATTCGCTCGCCGGCAGGAACTGCGCTTCGATGTCCTTGGGCATGGCGCTCGCGCGCACCGGCCGCAGATAGGCCTTGGCCCAGATCGCCTGGCCTTCGTCGGACAGCGTGAAGTCGAGCACCTTCTTCGCATCGGCCGCATGCGGGGCCTTGGCGACCAGGCTCATCACGTAGGGCACGGCGAGAGTGCCCTCGCTCGGGATCACGAAGGCGACGTTGGCCTTGTCCTTGTACTTGGCGCGGTAGGCGTTGAAGTCGTAGTCGAGCAGGATCGCGATCTCGCCCGACAGCACGCGCGCGTACGAGGTCTGCTTCGGCACGATGGGCTCGTTCTTCTGCAGCGCCTTGAAGTAGTCGATGGCCGGCTTGAAGTTGTCCAGCGTGCCGCCGCGTGCTTCGTTCACCGCCACTGCGCCGACGTAGCCCACGAAGGCCGAAGCCGGATCGAGGTAGCCGATCAGGCCCTTGTACTCGGGCTTGAGCAGGTCGGCCCACGACTTCGGGATCGGCTTGCCCTTGAGCGCGTCGACGTTGACCATGAAGCCGAGCGTGCCCGAGTGAATGGTGAACCAGTTGCCGGCCGGGTCCTTCAGGCCGTCGGGAATGTCTTTCCAGGCGGCGGGCTTGTAGGGCTCGACCACGCCGTCTTTCGCGGCCTGCACCGCGAAGGTCACGCCGAGGTAGGTGACGTCGGCCACGGGGCTGGCCTTCTCTGCGACCAGCTGCGCGAGCGACTGGCCCGAGTTCTTGTTGTCGGCCGGCACGGTGATGCCGGTCTTGGCCTTGATGGCCTTCAGCTGCGTGCCCCAGTCGGCCCATTCGGTCGGGCAGTTGTAGCAAATGGCGGTCTGGGCCATGGCGCTGCCGGCGGCGAGCGCGGCGGCCAGGATGCCGAGGCGAGCCAGGCGGTTGAAGCGAAGTGACATGGTGGGACTCCTTGGATGGATGTGGTCGGAGAACGAGGGAAGGTCAGGGAATCGCGGCGTTGTTGTCCTCGCGCGCCGAAGCGCACGACTCGCCGTCTCGGAAGGCATGGGCAAGCAGCAGGCTCGCGTCGGGCTGCAGCGTCGCGCCCCCGGCGATGGCCGGGATCAGCAGCTCGACGCTGTGGCGGCCGATGTCGCTGTTGGGCTGCGCGATGGTGGTGAGCGCAGGTGTGAGGTCTTCGCCGAGCGCGATGCCGTCGAAGCCGACCACGCTGAGGTCGTCGGGCACCGCCAGGCCGCTCAAGTGCGCGGCGCGGATGCTGCGGATGGCCAGCAGGTCGTTCGAGCAGATCAGCGCGGTGGGGCGGCGGCGCGCCTGCAGCTGGTGCGAGAGCGCATCGACCGCGGTTTCGACGAAAGGCACTTCGATCAGCGCGGGCGCGGCGAGCCCGGCCTCCGCCATGCCCCTGAGGTAGCCGCGATAGCGCTGCTGCGCACGGTCCGACGCGGCGAGCGTGCCGCTGACCATCGCGATGCGGCGATGGCCCAGCAGCACGAGGCGCGCGACGGCATCGGCCACGGCGCCTTCGCTGTCGACCGACACGCAGGGGTGGTCCGCGTGGCGGTTGTAGGCCAGCACATAAGGCACCTCCGCCGCCTGGAGCCGGGGCAGCGCGGCCGATGTCGAAGGATTCGACACTACGAGGATCAGCCCGTCGACATTGCCGGCCAGCAGCAGTTGCACCGCGCGTTCTTCTTCATCGAGCCGGTAGCCGGTGGTGACGGGAATGATCGCGTAGCCGCCCGCGATGGCCGCGCGCGCGATGCCCTGCAGGCACTCGGCGAAGGTCGGATTGAGCAGTGTGGGGAGCACCACGCCGAGCACACGGCTGCGCTGGGTGCGCAGCGTGCGCGCGCTGGCGTTCGGCACATAGTTGAGCTCCCGCGCCACGCGCTCCACGAGTTCGCGGGTGACGGGCGTCACCTTGCCGGGAAAGTTGAAGGCCCGCGACACGGTGGCCACGGAGACCCCGGCTTTGGCTGCAACGGCTTGGATGCTCATCGTGCGGTGTTCATGTAATCGATTACATTGGACCGCCGCAGTATGACTTTGTTATGACATCGCGAGAAAGCGGGGAGAAACCCTCGGACTTTCGCGAGAGGGCAGACCCAAATAAGAAGGGGCCCGTAGGCCCCTGAGAAAAGTTACTTGCCCCGGCGAACCCGCCGGATCTCGTCCAGGATCAGGCAGATGGCGCCCAGCGTGATGGCGCTGTCCGCGGCATTGAAAGCAGGAAAGTACCAGTTGCCGGCGTGGAAGCTCAGGAAGTCCACGACATAGCCGTGCATCATCCGATCGACCACGTTGCCGATGGCGCCGCCCAGGATGCAGGCCATCGAAAACGAGAACAGCTTCTGCCCGGCGTGGGACTTCAGCATCCACACGATGAACACCGCGGCGCCCACGCCGATCACTGTGAACAGCCAGCGCTGCCACCCCGAGTGATCCGCCAGGAACGAGAAGGCCGCCCCGGTGTTGTGCGCACGCACGACGTTGAAGAAGCCCGTCACGTACGTTGCGTCACCGAGCTTGTAGTAGCCCAGGATCAGCGTCTTGGTGAACTGGTCGATGATCACGATGATCACCGCCAGCCCGAGCCAGGGCCAGATGCTGCTGCCGCCGCGTGAACGCGATGCCGACATGGAACGTGCCGCCGCCATCAGGCAACGCTCCGCGATTCGCCGGCGCCGAACAGGTTGCTCGTGCAACGGCCGCAGATCGTGGGATGCGCCGGGTCGTGGCCCACGTCGTCGCGGTAGTGCCAGCAGCGCTCGCACTTCTGCGCGGCGCTCGGCGTGACCACCGTCGACAGCGCGTCGCCGGCCGCCAGTTCGATGGCCGAGGCGATGAAGACGAACTTCAGGTCCTCGCCCAGGGTGCCCAGCAGCGCGAAGTCGTCGGCCGGTGCCGTCAGCTGCAGGTTGGCCTGCAGCGACGAGCCGACCTTGCCTTCGGCGCGCACGGCTTCGATGTCCTTGTTCACCGCGTCGCGGATCTCGCGGATGCGCGTCCACTTGGCGAGCAGGGCTTCGTCAGATGCGGGGAACTGGCTGTAGGTCTGCGCGAAGATCGATTCGCCCGGCTTGCCCGTGCCCACGATCTTCCAGGCCTCTTCGGCCGTGAAGCTCAGGAACGGCGCCATCCAGCGCAGCATGGCTTGCGAGATGTGCCACAGCGCGGTCTGTGCGCTGCGGCGCGCCAGCGAACCCGGGGCCGTCGTGTAGAGGCGGTCCTTCAGGATGTCGAGGTAGAAGCCGCCCAGGTCTTCCGAGCAGTAGATCTGCAGCTTGGCCACCACCGGGTGGAACTCGTACACCTTGTAGTGCGCGAGGATCTCGGCCTGGAACTGCGAAGCGCGCGCGAGCGCATAGCGGTCGATCTCGAACAGCTGGTCGAGCGGCACCGCATCCTTCTGGATGTCGAAGTCGCTCGTGTTCGCGAGCAGGAAGCGCAGCGTGTTGCGGATGCGGCGGTACGCATCGACCACGCGCGCCAGGATCTTGTCGTCGCCCGCGATGTCGCCCGAGTAGTCGCTCGCGGCCACCCACAGGCGGATGATTTCCGAGCCCAGCTTGTTGCTGATCTCTTGTGGGTCGATGCCGTTCTTGAGCGACTTGCTCATCTTGATGCCCTTGGCATCGACGGTGAAACCGTGCGTCAGCAGGCCCTTGTACGGCGCACGGTCTTCCAGCATGCAGGCGATCAGCAGCGACGAATGGAACCAGCCGCGATGCTGGTCGTGGCCTTCGAGGTACAGGTCGGCCTCGGGGCCGGTGTCGTGGTGCACCGTGGGGTGCGTGCCGCGCAGCACGTGATAGAAGGTCGAGCCCGAGTCGAACCACACCTCCAGGATGTCGGTGCTCTTGGTGTAGTGCGGCGCGTCTTCGACGCCGAGGATCTCTTCGACCGTCACGCGGCTCCAGGCCTCGATGCCGCCCTTCTCGACGATGTCGGCGGCCTGGTCGAGGATTTCCATGGTGCGCGGATGCAGCTCGCCCGAATCCTTGTGCAGGAAGAACGGGATCGGCACGCCCCAGCTGCGTTGTCGGCTGATGCACCAGTCGGGCCGCCCGGCGATCATGTCGTGCAGGCGGGCCTTGCCGTTCTCCGGGTAGAAACTGGTCTGTTCGATGGCGTCGAGCGCGGTCTGGCGCAGCGTCTTGGGTGCCTTGTCCTTGGTGAACACGCCTTCGCCCTCGTCCATGCGCACGAACCACTGCGCTGCGGCGCGGTAGATCACAGGCGTCTTGTGGCGCCAGCAGTGCGGATAGCTGTGGGTGATGGTCTCGGTGGTCAGCAGGCGGTTGGCATCGCGCAGCGCCGCGATGATGACCGGCACGGCTTTCCAGATGTTCTGCCCGCCGAAGAGCGGGAAGTCGGGGGCGTAGCTGCCGTTGCCCTGGACCGGGTTCAGGATGTCGTCGTACGCCACGCCATGGGCGATGCAGGAGTTGAAGTCATCCACGCCGTAGGCGGGCGAGGAGTGGACCAGGCCGGTGCCGTCGGTGGCGGTGGCGTAGTCGGCCAGGTACACCGGCGACAGGCGCTGGTAGCCGGCGTCCACGTCGTACAGCGGATGCTCGAATTCGAGCCCGCCGAGCGCCTCGCCCTTGACCGTGGCCAGCACCTTGCCGTCGAGCGCGTAGCGCGTCATGCACATCTCGACCAGCGAGTTGGCCAGGATCAGCAGGCCGCGCTCTGTGTCGACCAGCGAGTACTCCAGCTCGGGGTTCAGGTTGATCGCCTGGTTGGCCGGGATGGTCCACGCGGTGGTGGTCCAGATCACGGCGAAGATGTCGCCGAGGATCGTGTGGTCGGTGCCGAAGGCCTTGAGCACCTTCTCGCGCTCGTGCGCCTTGAAGGCCACGTCGAGGGTCTGGCTCTTCTTGTCGGCGTACTCGATCTCGAATTCGGCGAGCGAGGAGCCGCAGTCGAAGCACCAGTACACGGGCTTCAGGCCGCGGTACACGAAGCCGCGCTCGATCACGCGCTTGAACGCGCGCAGCTCGCCGGCTTCGTTGGCGAAGTCCATCGTCTTGTAGGGATGATCCCATTCGCCCAGCACGCCCAGGCGCTGGAAGTCGGCCATCTGCTGCGCGATCTGTTCCGTGGCGTAGGCGCGGCTCTTGGCCTGCATCTCGTCGCGGCTGAGGTTGCGGCCGAACTGCTTTTCGATGGCGTTCTCGATCGGCAGGCCGTGGCAGTCCCAGCCGGGCACGTAGAGCGCGTCGTAGCCTTCGAGCTGGCGCGCCTTGGTGATCATGTCCTTCAGGATCTTGTTCACCGCATGGCCCATATGGATCTGGCCGTTGGCGTAGGGCGGGCCGTCATGCAGGATGAACTTGGGCGCGCCGTGGCGGGCGTCGCGCAGGCGGTGGTAGCGGCCCTCGTCATTCCATTCCTTCACCCAACCCGGTTCGCGCTTGGGCAGGTCGCCGCGCATCGGGAAGGGGGTGTCGGGCAGGTTCAGCGTGGAACGGTAGTCGGTGGAGGTGGCAGCGTCAGACATGTTGGGGTGCGAAACAGGGGGCTTCGACAGGCTCGGCCCGAACTGCCCGGAAAAAAAGGAGCGCGTCGGTGCGGGAGGTAAAGCCGTTCGCCCTGAGCTTGTCGAAGGGCGGCAGCACGGTGCGTGCAGGGCTAAATTCGATCGCGCGTGGTCTGGCGGTGGGTTTCGGCGTGGGTCGATGCAAAGAACGCACGTGCGTCGCGCCCATCCTTCGCGATGCCCGCAGTGAGGGCCTCGAGGCTGGTGTAGCGCAATTCGTCGTGCAGTTTGTGCAGGAGTTCCACGCGGACGATTTTACCGTAGGCCCCTTCGGCGCCCAGATGCGAGGGCCACTCAAGGCAATGCGTCTCCAGCAGAACCCGACCGGCGTTGACGTCGTTGGCGTCGAGCGAGGGCCGCACGCCGAGGTTGGCCACGCCCGGCAGCGGTTGCTCGGCCAGGCCGTGGACCAGCACCGCGAAGATGCCGCTGGCAGCCGGCTTCCAGTGCTTGAAGCGCAGGTTGAGGGTGCGAAAGCCATCGTCCTTGCCCGGCGAGGAGGCGCCTAGCGCGCGGCCCAGCTTGCGGCCATGGACCACGTGGCCCGAGATGGTGTACGGGCGGCCCAGCAGGTTGTGGGCGTCGGCCATGCGGCCTTCGGCCAGCGCATCGCGCACGGCGGAGCTGGACACCCGCAGGCCATGCACTTCGTAGCTGTTCATGCGTGCGACGTCGAAACCGCGGGCCTCGCCGGCCGCGTCGAGCATGGCGTAGTCGCCGGCCCGCTTGGCGCCGAAGCGGAAGTCGTCGCCGACCAGCACGTAGCGCGCGCCCAGGCCGTCGATCAGCACGTTCTGGATGAACGCCTCGGGCGATTGGGACGCCAGCCGGCCGTCGAACGGCAGCACGATGGTCTGGGCCACGCCGCAGGCCGCCAGCTCGGTCAGCTTGTCGCGCAGCGTGCCGATGCGCGCCGGCGCCAGGTCGGGTTTCCTGGTGACGGCGGCGAAATAGTCGCGCGGGTGCGGCTCGAAGGTGAGCACGCAACTCGGCAGCCCGCGGTGGCGGGCCTCGGTCTGCAGCAGCGCCAGCATGGCCTGGTGGCCACGGTGGACGCCGTCGAAATTCCCGATCGTGAGGGCGCAGGCCGGAGCTACGCCCGGGTGCCGGAAGCCGCGAAAAACCTGCATCGGTGAGTATCTTTTTGATAGCGCCTTTCGCCCGTCGAATGGGCGAATCAGGCCGATTTGTCACAAAGCCGGTATATTGTGACGCAGTGCGTGGTCTGGCGTGAGTCGCCGATGCACCCCGAGTCTCTGGTCTCTGCGTGGTTTTCTCGTTTCGAGGAGTCGTGTGTGAAGGTCTTGAAGTTGTCGGCCCAAGGGCTGCCCCAGTCATGGATTTCGCTGGAACAGGCGGTGATCCACTACGCGGCGGACGAAGTTCGCTGGGAAGTGGGCGCGCAGGTGGCGGTGTTCCGCGGCGGCCACAACGCGATCACGGGCGAGCAGTCGCAGATCGCGATCAACAGCATCATCGGCACCAAGGGCGTGCCGCGCATCAATCCCTTCGCGCAGCGGCCCGGGCTCACCAACAGCAAGCTGTTCTCGCGCGACCGCAACGTTTGTGCTTACTGCGGCGGGCATTTCCATGAAGACGAACTCACGCGCGAGCACATCATCCCGTTTGCCCAGAGAGGCATCGACACCTGGATGAACGTGGTCACGGCCTGCAAGCCGTGCAACCATCGCAAGAGCAGCCGCACGCCCGAGCAGGCGAACATGCCGCTGCTCTACGCGCCCTACGTGCCCAGCCTCTGGGAAGACTTCATTCTGCGCAACCGCCGCATCCTGGCCGACCAGATGGAATTCCTGATGGCGCACCTGCCACAGAGTTCGCGGCTCCACGACGGCTAGGCCGAGGCGCTTCGCGCCAGACTGCTCCCACGCGCATCCGCTGCGCCCTCCGACCGGGCGCAGCATCGTTTTGCCGAACATGGCGGAACTTCTTCCTCCGTCGAGGAGGGGTGCACATGCGAGGAGGCGCCATGAGCATCGCCTTGAAACCGCTCCCCGGCTCCGGCCCCGAGGTGTCGGGTTCGTCCCGTCTGCCGCCAGGCCTTCGCAGCGTCGTGACCTGGGACGTGGACCCGCACGGCTACTGCACCGAGCACGAGCATGCCACGCGCGCCCACTTCGCACGGCGGCTGGCGGCCCTCAAGGGCTGCACTTTCGCGGGCGTCTACGATCCTCGGCAAGCCTACGGCAGCGTGCCCTACTTCGTGCCGAGCGACACCCTGACCGATCCGGCGCTCGTGCGCGCGACGGGCATCACCGGCGTGGACGACCTTTTCGGCGGGGTGGTGCCATACCCCTTCGTCGCCACCAAGGCGCTCACCCATCCGTTGATCGGTGCCGATGCTTCGCGGCCGGCGGGCTGGTCCCCGCGCTTCGCGACCGAGGCCGCGGAGGCGGTACTCCCCGGCTATTCGTGCTTCTCACGCGAAGAGGCGCGCAAGGCAGGGCGCATGCTGCTCGACGGCGGCCTCGCACGGGTCAAGCCGGTGATCGCGACCGGTGGACGTGGGCAGGTCGTCGTGGGAAGCGTCGATGCGCTCGACCGCTGTCTCGATGCCATCGACGAGACCGAGATCACGACCCGAGGCCTCGTGCTCGAGGAGAACCTCGACCGGCCGAGGACGTACAGCGTCGGACAGGTGAGCGTGGAGCACCTTGTCGCCAGCTATTGCGGCGAGCAGCGATCGACCCGGGACAACGCCGGGCAGGAGGTCTACGGTGGTTCCGACCTCATGCTCGTGCGCGGCGATTTCGACAGGCTGCTCGCCGTCGTGAATCCGGCGCCGCCGCTTCGCCGTGCGATCGAGCAGGCGCGGCACTACCACCGGGCCGTGTCCGGTTGCTACCCGGGCTTCTTCGCCTCGCGGGTGAACTATGACGTGGCGCAGGGCATGGGCAGCCGAGGCGACTGGCGCTCGGGGGTGCTGGAGCAGTCGTGGCGCGTGGGTGGCGCCACGGGCGCGGAGATCGCGGCGCTCGAAGCGTTCCACGCGCATCCGAAGTGCGACCGCGTGCGCGCGTCCTCCTTCGAGGTCTACGGAGCGGCCGCGCCGCCCGCAGATGCCATCGTGGCCTACCACGGCATCGACAGCGAGATCGGGCGGCTTTCGAAATTCACACTGCTGAAGCGACATGCCGACACGCCATAGCCTCATCGACATTGCCGTGGACGGCCAGCACATCCAGGGCACGCTGTTTGCCGCGTCGACCATGGTGCCCGGTGTGCTCCTGGTCCACGGCTGGGATGGAAGCCAGGAGCAATACCTGAAGCGGGCCAATGAAATCGCGGCGCTGGGCTGCGTGTGCCTGACTTTCGATCTGCGAGGGCATGCGCGCCACGCGGCGCAGCGCCTGGAGGTGACCCGCGAAGACAATCTGCGCGATGTATTGGCTGCGTACGACGTGCTGGTCGGCCATCCGACCGTCGACCCCGGCGCCATCGCCATCGTCGGCAGCAGCTATGGCGGGTATCTCGCTTCGCTGGTAAGTGCCCTGCGGCCGGTGCGCTGGCTCGCGCTGCGTGCGCCGGCGCTCTACCGCGACCGCGAGTGGGACACGCCCAAGGGAAAGCTGAGCCGGTCCGACCTCGTGGCCTATCGCCGCTCGCTCGTGGGACCCGGCGACAACCGGGCACTGGCGGCATGCGCGGCCTTTGCCGGCGACGTCCTCATCGTCGAGTCGGAGGACGACCAGATCGTCCCCCACCCCGTGGTGGAGAACTACCTGGCTGCCTTCAAACGGGTGAAATCGGTGACCTACCGCGTGCTTTCCGGCGCGGATCACGCGCTGTCCAAACAGGAGTCGCGGCAGGCCTACGGCTCGTTGCTGGTCTCGTGGATCACCGAAATGACGCTCGGAGCCCGGGCGACGGCGACCATCACGAAGCCGGTTGCCAGCAGTTCGGCCTGAGCAGGCGCGCGCCGCCAAGCCGAAAGCCGGCCAGCTACTTTTTCATCGCCTTGACTTCGGCCATGCCCTTGGCCTCGTCGGCCTTGGCCTGCTTCACGCATGCGGACTTCGCATCGCCCTTCTGGTCGTCGCATTTTTCCTTCGCGATGCTGTAGGCCGCTTCCACCTTGGCCTCCGCCACCTTGCGTGCATTGCTGTCGCTGGGCTTCAGCTTCTGGTCGAGTTCAGCCTTGGCGATCTTTTCCTTGCCCTTGGCCTCTTCGATGCAGACGTCCTTGGCGTTGTCCTTCATGGCATCGCATGCCGCCCGGTCGGCCTTGTAGTCGGCGGCGATCTTGTCGCGGCCAGCCTTGAGTTCGGCGATGGCGGGGTCGACGGAGGCCGGCGGTGGCGTGTTCACTTGAGCTTGCGCGGGCAGCATCGCAAGGAATGCGATTGCCGCGCAGATCTGCATGAGCTTTTCCATGATCAATCTCCTTGACGTCGGCATCGGATCTCCAGCAAAAGGCATGGGGGATCCGACACCGAAAATCCATCTTAGGAATCGAGGTCATGGAGGCGGTAGGACGCCTTTCGGTGCGGCCGTAAGTGCATGCCGACGGGCAGTGGACTTTCTTCTCAGCGCTTCCAGTCCGGCGGGCGTTTGTCGATGAAAGCTTGCACGCCTTCGAGTGCGCTTTCGTCCATCATGTTGCAGGCCATGGTCTGGCTGGCATCGGCCAGCGCGGCCTCGATGCCGGTTTCGATCTGGCGGTAGAACAGGGCTTTGCCCAGCGCTAGCGCCTTGCGGGGTTTGGCGACGATGCTGGCCACCAGTGTCTCGACGGCCGCGTCGAGTTCCTCGGGCGGCGCCACGCGGTTGACCAACCCCTTCTCGCGCGCTTCCCGCGCGTCGATGAAATCGCCCGTCACCAGCATCTCGAAGGCTTCCTTGCGGCCGAGGTTGCGCGAAAGCGTGACGCTCGGTGTGGCGCAGAACAGCCCCACGTTCACGCCGCTGACCGCGAAGCGCGCCTCGCTCGACGCCACCGCCAGGTCGCAGACAGCGACGAGCTGGCAGCCCGCCGCCGTCGCGATGCCGTGCACGCGCGCGATCACGGGCACCGGCAGCTTCTGGATCGACAGCATCATCGCGCCGCAGCGTTCGAACAGCTGCCGGTAGTAGCCGAGCGAGGGTGCGGCGCGCATTTCCTTCAGGTCGTGGCCCGCGCAGAAGGCCTTGCCCGCTGCCGCGATGACGACCGCGCGAATGCTGTCGTCTGCCGCGATCTCGCCGAGCGCCTGCTCGAGCGCGCCGAGCATGCCTTCCGACAGCGCGTTGAACGAGGCCGGCCGGTTCAGCGTCAGCGTGGCCACGCCGCGGCTGTCGCGCGCCTGCAGGACGAAGGGCGTGCTCGCGTCGTTCATGGCCGGCCTCGCTTCAGTAGGTCAGTTCGAGCACGGTCGTGTGCTCGCTCGCGGCCGGCCACGTGAGGCCCGTGATGCGCTCGCCGTTGAATTCACCGGTCACCGCGCGCGGGGCGCCACCGCCCTCGATGCGCAGCCGCGAGGTCGAAACGCCCGAGCCCTGGGGTGGCACACCTGTCGGAGGGCTCTTGCCGTCGAAGCGCATGGTGTCGCGCTGTGCGTCGAAGTAGCCGCGCGGCCGCGTGAACACGACGACCGCGCTGGCTCCGTTGTCGGCCGGAATGATGCGCTCCGGCCGCAGGTTCACGACGCTGCTGCCGCGCGGAAAGGGGCTGCGGTAGATGTGCGTGGTGCCGTAGCTCGGCGTGGCCAGGACAAATTCGTAGGCCGCGTCGCCGCGCGCCTTGAAAGGCCCCCAGCGGCCATCGGCGCCGACCGACTTGGTGAAGACGGCCTCGCCGAGCCGCACGCCGGTGGCAGGGTCGACGGCGTACACGGTGACCTTCGCGCCGTTCAGCGGAAGATTTTCCGCGCCGAGCGCACGACCGTTGAGCACGACATCCGCCTCGGCCGCAACGTCGGTGCTGCGCGGCGCCTGCCCGGTCAGGAGCTGCCAGGTCGCTGCGAACGCCGCGGGCGAGAACGAGGTTTCGCGATGATCGACGCGCGGCAGCACCACATTGGTCGCGCCCTTGAGCGCCGGCCCGTCGAAGCCGATGTTCGTCGGCTTGCCGGGCGCGCCGATCCACACGCCATCGGGCTGCGCATACTTGTCGTTGTTGTCCGAGCGCAGGGTCATCCACTTCACGCCCGGCGTGACCTCCTCGCCGTTCGGCCCCTTCGGCGCATTGAGCTGCTGCATGAAGCCGGACAGTCCCGAGAACTCGTTGTTTTCGCGGAAGCCCTTCACCACCCAGATGCCGTGCGCCGGGTTGCCGCCCAGCACCACATGGCTCACCACGGCCGCGCCGCCGCCGTTCTGCACGTAGTTGCGGATGGTGTTGCCGCCGCGCGAGTTGCCGATCAGCACGACCTTGCTGGCGCCGGTGGCCTTCAGCACCTTGTCGACCTCGGCCTTCAGGAACACCGCCGAATCGCCGGTCGAGCTGCGCCCGGCCTGGGCCACGGCGTCGTCGTCGCGCGCGACCGGGTTCGGCTGGTCGACAGCGAAGAGCCGCTCGCGCGGCCAGCCGTTCGACTCGAAGCGCCAGATCGTCGTCTGCCAGAGCGCGGCCGAGTCGCCGTTGCCGTGCATGAACACGATGGGCGGGCGCTCGGTGTAGGAAGGCGTGGGAGAGGTGGCGCAGGCGGTCAGCATGGCGGCAGTGGTTCCGGTGGCGGCCATGGCGACCAGAAGAGAGCGGCGAGTCTGCATGTTTCGTTCCTGGGGTCCGGGAGTGAGGGGCCAAGTGAAAAACGCCCGCCGGCGCGAAGCGAGCGGGCGTTGGATGCTAGCGGAACACCGCGGAACCGGCTTTGCCGGGCCGCAGGTGTTGCCCCCGGTAGGGGGTTGGCGCAGCGACACGAAGTGCGCGCAGCCCTGGGGGCGAGCCTTGTCCTAGGCGAAGACGCCGGCGGTGTCCTGCATGCGGGCCGACACTTCGCCCAGGTGGTGCAGCGTGTCGCCAAAGGTCATTTCCATCTGAGTGAGCTTGCGGAAATAGTGGCTGCCGATGTATTCGTCGGTCACGCCGATGCCGCCGTGCAGTTGCACCGAGTTCGCGGCCACGAAGCGCATCGACACGCCGAGCTGGTACTTGGCGCGTGCCAGCGCCTGGCGGCGTTCGTCCGCCGGGGCGTTGAGCTTGAGCGTCGCGTAGTAGCTCATCGAGCGCGCGAGCTCGAGCTGCATCTTCATGTCGGCGACGCGGTGGCGCAGCGCCTGGAAGGTCGAGATGGCCACGCCGAACTGCTTGCGCTGGTTCATGTAGTCGACGGTGACGGCCATGGTCTTGTCCATCACGCCGACGGCTTCGGCACAGGTGGCGGCAATGCCGACGTCCACCGCGTATTCGAGCGCGGCCAGGCCATCGAGCGTGACCAGCGTCGCATCGGCCTTGTCGAACACCACTTCGGCCGCGCGGCCGCCGTCCTGCGTGCCGTAGCCGCGGGCCTCGACGCCGCTGGCACTGCGCTCGACCAGGAAGAGGGCGATCTTGCCGCCGACCTTGGCGGGCACCAGGAAGGCGTCGGCTTCGTCGCCCACCGGCACCACGCTCTTGGCGCCGGTCAGCGCATAGCCGTCGCCCGACTTGGCGGCCGTGGCCTCGCACACGTCGAGGCGCCAGCGTGCCTTGCGCTCCTGGTACGCCAGCACCACGATGGCCTGGCCGCCCGCGATGCGCGGCAGCCAGCTGTCCTTGGTGTCTGCGCCGGCATAGCCGCTGAGCACCGCACCGGCGATCAGCGTCTGCGCAAAGGGCTCCAGCACGATGCCGCGGCCCAGTTCTTCCATGACGACCATGCCTGCCACGGGGCCCATGCCCAGTCCGCCGTCGTCCTCGCTGATGTACAGGCCGCCCAGGCCAAGCTCGGCCAGTTCGTCCCAGGCCTCGCGCGAGAAGCCGCCCTTGGCCTCGATGCCGCGGCGGCGCTCGAAGTCGTAGCCCTTGTCGACCCACTTGCGAACGGCGTCGCGCAGTTGTTCCTGGTCGTCGGTGAAGTTGAAATCCATGTTCTTGTCTCCTCAGCCCAGAACCGTCTGCGCGACGATGTTGCGTTGCACTTCGTTCGAGCCACCGTAGATGGTGGTCTTGCGCATGTTGAAGAAGGTGGACGTCAGCGGCGCGAGCGCCGGGTTGCCGCCCGGGAAGTTGCCCTGCCAGCCGGCTTCCATCGCCTCGCGGATCAGCGGCAGCGAAAACGGGCCGCCGGCCAGCATCATCAGTTCGCTGTAGCGCTGCTGGATCTCGCTGCCGCGGATCTTGAGCAGGCCCGCGACGTCGAGCGAGTTCTTGCCCGAAGTGGCGGCCGACAGCACGCGCAGCACCATCATCTCGAGCGCGACGATGTCGACCTCGAGCTTGGCGATCTCGTCGCGGAAGCGCTGGTCGTCGTAGACGCCTTCGCTCTTCGCGATGCGCTTGAGGCGCTCGAGTTCGCGCTTGGCGCGATTCACGTCGGCGATGTTGGTGCGTTCGTGCGAGAGCAGGTGCTTGGCGTAGGTCCAGCCCTTGTTCTCCTCGCCGATCAGGTTCTCGGCGGGCACTTCGACGTTGTCGAAGAACACCTCGTTCACTTCATGGCCGCCGTCGAGCAGCTTGATGGGGCGCACGGTCACGCCGGGCGACTTCATGTCGAGCAGCAGGAAGCTGATGCCCGTTTGCGGCTTGCCTTCGTTGCTGGTGCGCACGAGGTTGAACATCCAGTCGCCGTGCTGGCCGAGCGTGGTCCAGGTCTTCTGGCCGTTGACGATGTACTTGTCGCCCTTGCGTTCGGCCTTGGTCTTCACGGACGCGAGGTCGGAGCCCGAACCTGGTTCGCTGTAGCCCTGGCTCCACCAGACTTCGCCGCTGGCGATGCCGGGGAGAAAGCGCTTCTGCTGCTCGGCATTGCCGAAGGCCATGATCACCGGCGCCACCATCACCGGGCCGAACGGGATGATGCGCGGCGCGCCGGCCAGCGCGGTTTCTTCCTCGAACAGGTGGCGCTGCACGGCGGTCCAGCCCGGGCCGCCGAATTCCTTCGGCCAGCCGTAGCCCAGCCAGCCCTTCTTGCCGAGGATCCTGGCCCAGCCTTGCAGATCGTCGCGCGTCAGCTCGAGCGCGTTGTGCACCTTGTGCGAAATCTCTTGGGGAAGGTTCTCTTTGACCCAGGCGCGAACCTCTTCGCGGAACTTCTGTTCTTCGGGTGTGAAGCTCAAATCCATGCGTGCCTCGCTGTGTTGATCGGTTCACCGCAGACGCGGTGTGTCTCCGGAACCGTGAGTTTTAGCACGGTCGTGCTGTGAAACGGTGTCCGCGCCGCGACAAGCGTGGGCACAGATAATCCCGCCTTCCCATGAAGAACATCGTGATCCTGATCTCCGGCGGCGGCTCCAACATGGCAGCCATCGTGCGCGCCGCCGAGCGCGACCGCTGGGCCGAGCGCTTCGGCGCACGCATCGCCGCCGTGGTGAGCAACAAGGCCGAGGCCGGCGGACTGGCAATCGCCAAGGCGCACGGCATCGACACCGCAGTCATCCCGCACAAGGATTTCGCCACCCGCGAAGCTTTCGACGCAGCGCTGGCGACGGCGGTCGACGGCTACGCGCCGGCCCTGGTGGTGCTGGCGGGGTTCATGCGCATCCTGACGCCGGGCTTCGTCGAACGCTACGCCGGCCGGCTGGTGAACATCCATCCCTCGCTGCTGCCGGCGTTCCCGGGACTCCACACGCACCAGCGCGCCATCGAGGCGGGCTGCAAGGTGGCGGGCGTGACGGTCCATCAGGTGACCACCGAGCTCGACCACGGGCCGATCCTGGCCCAGGCCGTCGTACCCGTGCTGCCCGACGACACGGCAGTCACCCTGGCCGGGCGGGTGCTGGCGCAGGAGCATCTGTTGTATCCGTGTGCTATTGCCGGGTGGCTGGCAGATACATCGAGTCACAATCGGTAAAGTTGTTTATATTCGCGGGTTTTCGGGAGCTTAGAAAGTGAAAACCCAATCGTTGCTGCTGGCCGTTGCCAGCGCCGCCCTGATGGCGGCCTGTGCCGCTCCGGCGCCCGCGCCCGCCCCGGCACCTGCTGCGCCGCCGCCTGAACCGGTCTACCAGTGCAACGCCGATGGCGCCCGCTTTGCCGTGGGCCAGCCGCTGACGCCCCAGCTCGAAGCCGCCGCCCGCGTGCGTGCAGCCGCCGGCACGGTGCGCGTGCTGAAGCCCGGCGACGCGGCCACGACAGAACTCAATGGCGGTCGGCTCAATCTCGACGTCGACGCCCGCAGCCGCGTGACGGACGTCCGCTGCGGTTGATGGAACCGGAATTGCTACGAAAAATGTAGCAGTTCATTCAGGCAAGGCGGGCATGCACTGCCTGCCTGGCTAGATCGGGGTGAATCTTTGCCGGGGCGTACCGTCGATCTCGACGGTTTCGCCGAACATGGCAGCCGGCCGGACCCAGAGGCCATGGGCGCCGTACAGGGCGCGATACAGCGTCATCGGCTCCAGCGTCTCGCTGTGGCGCACGGTGCCGATCACTTCGTATTCGCCACCCTTGTAGTGGCGGTAGCGGCCGGGGGGCGTTTCGATCAGGGGCGGGAGGTCTTCGTCGTTCAACGGGGCTTCTTTCTTCAAAAACTGTCGGGGCTTGATTTGACGGGAGTCGGATGGATCGCGCTGATTTTGTTCACCTGGTTCGACTGAGCGAGCACGCCAGCGCGGACGACGGTGCGCGCTATCGACGCAGCGTCGCGGCCTTTGCCGCGCTCGGCTACCTGTGGGTACTGGGCTGTCTCGGGCTTTCGGTGGGCATCATTGTCTGGGTGGTTTCCTCGATCGGGGGAGCGCGCTCCAATTTCACGCGGGGCTGGCTGCTGCTGTTCGCCCTGGGGCTGCTGTGGGCCACGCTGCGCGCGCTCTGGGTGCGCTTCGACGAGCCCGAGGGCGTGGAAATCCGCAGGGCCGACGCGCCGGCACTCTTCGAGGCGCTGGACCGCATCCGCGGCAAGATCAAGGGGCCGCCGGTCCACCACGTCTATCTCGATGACGAATTCAATGCCAGCATCCGGCAGGTGCCGCGCTTCGGGCTGTTCGGCGGCGCCGTCAACTCGCTGAGCATCGGCCTGCCGCTGATGATGATGCTCGACCGGCGGCGGCTGCTGTCGGTGCTGGCGCACGAATACGGCCATCTGCGCGGCAACCACGGCAAGCTGAGCGCCTGGATCTACCGCACCCGCCTGTCGTGGCTCAAGCTTGATGCCGACCTGCAGCGCAACGAGGGCGTGATGGCGCTGTTTTCGCAGGCCTTCTTCCGCTGGTATTTCCCGCGCTTCGCGGCCAAGACCTTCGCGCTGGCTCGCCAGGACGAGTACGAAGCCGACCGCATCTCGGGCCGGCTGCTGGGCGCTTCCGTGGCGGCGGCTGCACTGACCGAGATCGCGATCAAGGGCAACTGGTACGCCAACGAGTTCTGGCCCTGGCATTGGGCCCGCGCCGAGCATGAGCCGCAGCCGCCGGGCCCGTTCGAGGCCCTGCGCAAGCGCGTGCATACGCCGCCCGGCGAAGACTTCGCCCGCCAGGCGCTGCGCGAGGCGATGCGCCGCGTCAGCGACCTCGAAGACACCCACCCCGTCTTGCGGGATCGTTTGGAGGCGCTCGACCAGAAGGCGGTCATGCCCGAGTGGTCGATGCGCCCGGCACTCGAGCTGTTGGCCGACGAAAAGCAATGGATCGAGCATTTCGACCAACAATGGCGCCGCGCCCACGCCTCCGACTGGAAGCAGCACCATGCACACCGGTCGCGCATCCGCGAGCGCATCGCCGTGCTGGCCGCGCGTGGCGAGCGCAATACGCCCGACGAGATGGTCGAGTGGGCCGATTCCGAGCGGCGGCTCGATCCCGCCGCCCCCGTGCGCGTGCGCTACGAGAGCGCCCTGCAGATCGCGCCGGAGCATCCCGGCGCGCTGCGCGGGCTGGCCCAGATGCTGCCGGCGAGCGATCGGGAAGCGCGTCTTGCCGTGCTCGAACGGCTGCACGGCTCCGGCGCCGCCAGCCGCTGGTGGGCGGCCAGGAGCGCCGTGGCCTCGCTCGAAGATCCCGACGCGGGGCCGCACGATGAAGAGGCGCTGAAGCTGTGGCGCGGCCGTCTCAAGGAGGCGGAAGAGGCCGAGACGCGTGCTTGGGAAGAGATCACCGGCACCCCGGTCTTCAGCCAGATCTCGCGGCACGACCTGAACGATTTCGAGCTGGGCGAGCTGCGGGCCGACCTGGTGCGCTGCCTGCCTGCCTCGCGGGCCTGGCTGGTGCGCAAGAACCTGCACGAATTCCCGTGGCGCCGAGCCTATATCGTGTTCGTCGAGCTACCGGGGCTCGACGACGAAGACCGCTGGAACCTGTGCCGCCAGCTGGAGCAGACCCTCACGCTGCCGGGCGCCGCGCTGGTGCTGTGGGCTGGCCATTCGCCCAAGCTGGAAGACGTCGAGCGGGAGGCCTTCGGAGTCGTCTGGATGCGCGGCGCATAGCCCTTCGGACTGGACGGGGCGGCGGCTGAGACAATCGGGGGATGCACCCCAAAGCCCTGTTGGAGGCCACCGCCGATCTGGTCGGCCTTGTCCTGAAATTCGATCACCCGGCCGACCAGGTCGTTTCGCGGTTCTTCCGCGACCACCGCGAGTTCGGCCCGCGCGAGCGCGCGACGCTTGCCGAAACCGTCTACACCGTGCTTCGCAAGAAGCTGCTGTTCGATCACCTCTCGCCCTCGGGCAGTGGCTCGAAGGAGCGCCGCATGGCGATCCTGGGCTTTCATGGCCCGCGCGATTTTCTGAAGAGCGCGCTCAACGACACCGAAAAGCGCTGGCTCGACAACTGCGACGCTGTCAAGCCGGACGACCTGCTGGAACGCCATCGCCACAACCTGCCCGAGTGGTTGGTGGCGCCGCTCAAGGCGCAGCTGGGCGACGGCTTCTGGCCGCTGGTCGAAGCACTGCAGCAGCCCGCACCGCTCGATCTGCGCGTCAATGCGCTGACCGACAAGCGCGCGGATGTGAAGGCGGAGCTTGCGAAGGCTGCTATCAAATCGGAAGCAACCCCGTTCTCGCCCTGGGGCCTGCGCATCGACGGCAAGCCGGCACTGACCAAGCTGGACGCCTTTGCCCGTGGCGCCATCGAGGTGCAGGACGAAGGCTCCCAACTGCTGGCGCTGCTGCTGGACGCCAAGCGCGGCGAGATGGTGGTCGATTTTTGCGCCGGTGCCGGCGGCAAGACGCTGGCCATCGGCGCGACGATGCGCAACACCGGCCGGCTGTATGCCTTCGACACCTCGGCGCACCGCCTCGACGCGCTCAAGCCGCGGCTGGCGCGCAGCAAGCTCTCGAACGTCCATCCGGCCGCGATCGCGCACGAGCGCGACGACCGCATCAAGCGCCTGGCGGGCAAGATCGACCGCGTGCTGGTCGACGCGCCCTGTTCGGGGCTGGGCACGCTGCGGCGCAATCCTGACCTGAAATGGCGCCAGTCGCTCAAATCGGTCGAGGAACTGACGGTCAAGCAGACGGCAATCCTGCAAAGCGCGGCGCGGCTCGTGAAATCGGGCGGCCGTCTGGTTTATGCCACGTGCAGCGTGCTGCCGGAGGAAAACGAGGCGATTGCGGAGGCCTTCGGCGCCGCCAACCCCGATTTCGTGCCCGTGGATGCGGCGGAGTTGCTGCAGGGCCTCAAAGTCGAGGGCTCCGAGGCGCTGTGCGCCGGCGGGGAGGGCGGCCGCCGCTACCTGCGGCTGTGGCCGCACCGTCATTCGACCGACGGTTTCTTCGCCGCGGCGTGGAACCGGAAATAGAGGCGGAACTCCAAACTAGGGTTAATCTGCGCTTTTCTTGAAGGTTTAAAGGCTTTGCTTTAGGCCTGCCGCTTTAAAATCGCGGGTTATCTAAAGGCTGCACCTTCGTGTGGCCATGGAGTACCTGACTCAATGTTGCTTCCTGACTCGGCCGTCCTGAATGCGGCTATCCAATGGCTCGGACACGGCCTGTGGGACCTCGCATGGTGGCAAGTCGTGCTGTACACGCTTGTCACCACGCACATCACGATTGCCGCGGTCACGATCTTCCTGCACCGCACGCAGACGCACCGGGCCATGGATCTGGGCCCGATCCCATCGCATTTCTTCCGCTTCTGGCTGTGGCTCGGCACCGGCATGGTGACGAAGGAATGGGTCGCCATCCACCGC
Source organism: Variovorax sp. Varisp85 (assembly GCF_047304045.1). Classification (NCBI taxonomy): domain Bacteria; kingdom Pseudomonadati; phylum Pseudomonadota; class Betaproteobacteria; order Burkholderiales; family Comamonadaceae; genus Variovorax; species Variovorax sp. Varisp85. The sequence goes on along the minus strand of NZ_JBGLYN010000016.1, from coordinate 72,516 downwards.
AAGCACCACGCCAAGTGCGAAACCGTCGACGACCCGCACAGCCCGCAGGTCAAGGGCATCGACGAAGTGCTCTGGCGCGGCGCCGAGCTGTATCGCGCCGAGTCGAAGAACAAGGAAACGATGGAGCGCTACGGCCACGGCACGCCCGATGACTGGATCGAGCGCAACCTGTATACGCGCTACAGCTGGCAGGGTGTGGGCTTGATGCTCGTGATCAACCTGGCGCTGTTCGGCACGCTTGGCATGGCCGTGTGGGCCGTGCAGATGCTCTGGATCCCCATCACCGCCGCCGGCGTCATCAATGGCATCGGCCACTACTGGGGCTATCGCAACTTCGAGGCGCCGGACGCCAGCCGCAACATCATGCCCTGGGGCCTGATCATTGGCGGCGAAGAGCTGCACAACAACCATCACACCTATCCGACTTCGGCCAAGTTCTCGGTCAAGAAGTACGAGTTCGACATCGGCTGGATCTACATCCAGGTGTTCCAGAAGCTCGGCTGGGCCAAGGTCAAGAAGGTGCCGCCGAAGATGCTGATGGGTGATATCCAGCCCGTGGCCAACGAGAAGACGCTCGAGGCCGTCATCGCCAACCGCTATGAAGTCATGGCTGGCTATGCGCGCGAAATGCGCCGTGCCACCAGCCAGGAGCTGGACGCGCTGAAGACCAAGGGGGCCGACCTGTCGGTGCTGAAGGCTGCCAAGCGCTGGCTGCACCGCGACGACGACAAGGTGCCTGCCGCGGCCCGTTCGCATGTGGTGCAGGCCCGCGCCGCCCACCCCGTGCTCGACAAGATGGCCACGATGCGCGAAGAGTTGCGCCAGCTGTGGCTGAACACCTCCCAGTCGCGCGAGCAGCTGGCCGCCGATCTGGCAGCTTGGTGCCACCGGGCGGAAGCCAGCGGCATTGCCGGCCTGCGCGACTTCTCGACCCGCCTGCGCGCTGCACGCGCCTGACGCGAGCCACGCGCCAATCAAAAGGCCGGCTTGATTGCCGGCTTTTTTACGCCTGTCGTTTCTTGCGGCATGCTCCGCTTTTCCGATGAGGGGAGGGCGAGAGCGAAAACTGCAGGCAACAAAAAACCCGCTGGGTAAGCAGCGGGTTTTTTGTTTGGGAGAATCAGAGGGCCGAATTACTTCAGCTTGATTTCCTTGTATTCGACGTGCTTGCGCGCCTTCGGGTCGAACTTCATGATCGACATCTTTTCAGGCATCGTCTTCTTGTTCTTGCTGGTCGTGTAGAAGTGGCCGGTACCCGCGGTGGATTCCAGCTTGATCTTTTCGCGTCCGCCTTTGCTCGTTGCCATGTTTCAGCTCCTTAAGCTTGGCCGCGTGCGCGCAGGTCTGCGAGCACGGCGTCGATACCGTTCTTGTCGATCAGGCGCAGTGCAGCGCTCGAAACGCGCAGGCGAACCCAGCGGTTTTCAGTCTCGACCCAGAAACGGCGGTATTGCAGGTTCGGCAGGAACCGGCGCTTGGTTTTGTTGTTGGCGTGGGAAACGTTGTTTCCGACCATCGGGCCTTTGCCCGTTACGTCGCATACGCGTGCCATGTGGACACTCTTTCTTGAACAGCTGGCACCGGCGCAATCGTGGCGATTGCAGGTGTTTTGCAGCTTGACCTCGCCAGAAAACGGGTGGCGGTACCCCGGCTTTGCCTGTATGCCAGGAATCCCCATGAGAGGGCCCTGTTTCGGCAAAGCCTTGGATTATAGCCCTTTTGGGGCCCGCACCGGTTACAGCGTGCCGTCCTGCTCCAGGAATCGCTGAGCGTCGAGTGCCGCCATGCAGCCGGTGCCCGCGCTCGTGATGGCCTGGCGGTACACGTTGTCCTGCACGTCGCCGGCGGCAAAGACGCCCGGAATGCTGGTCATCGTGGCGAAGCCCTGCAGGCCCGAGCGGGTCAGGATGTAGTTGTCCTTCATCTCCAGCTGGCCCTGGAAGATGTCGGTGTTGGGATGGTGCCCGATGGCAATGAAGCAGCCCTTGAGGTCGATCTGCTCGGTGGCTCCGCTCTGTGTGTTCTTGATCCGGATGCCCGTCACGCCCGAGTCGTCGCCGAGCACCTGGTCGAGTTCGTTGTGCAGCTTCAGCACGATCTTGCCTTCGGCGACCTTCTCGTTGAGCTTGTCGATCAGGATAGGTTCGGCGCGGAACTTGTCGCGGCGATGCACCAGCGTCACCTTGTTCGCGATGTTGGCGAGGTAGAGCGCTTCTTCGACAGCGGTGTTGCCGCCTCCGATCACGCAGACCTCCTGCTCGCGGTAGAAGAAGCCGTCGCAGGTCGCGCAGGCGGAGACGCCGCGGCCCATGAACTTCTGTTCGGAATCGATGCCCAGGTACTTCGCGGAAGCACCCGTGGCAATGATCAGCGAGTCGCAGGTGTAGGTGCCGCTGTCGCCGGTGAGGGTGAAGGGGCGCTTGCCCAGGTCGACCTTGTTGATGTGGTCGAAAACGATCTGCGTCTTGAAACGCTCGGCGTGCTCCAGGAAGCGCTGCATCAGGTCGGGGCCCTGCACGCCGTGGACGTCGGCCGGCCAGTTGTCGACCTCGGTGGTGGTCATCAATTGCCCGCCCTGGGCGATGCCGGTGATGAGCAGGGGCTGAAGGTTTGCGCGGGCTGCGTAGACGGCTGCGGTATAGCCGGCCGGGCCGGAGCCGAGAATCAAAACCTTGGCGTGTCGAGGAGCGGACATGAGTAGAAAACCTAAGATATACGCTGCTTCAGCGTGTACATTTTCAGGGTGGTAGCGATATATATGGAGTATCACTGCCCGGTTCAACACCGGGTAAACGGTGTTTTCAATGCGCGCGATTGTAGTAATCCATCGGCTTGCTCTTCGGACTGCTCTGCGCGCTGTATCAGGGATTGATAAATGTCGATGCTTTCCAACCTCGAATTGCTTCGGCGCGTTCCGCTGTTCGCGTCGCTGACGGCCACGCAGTCCGCCAGCATCGCGGACGCGATCATCAAGAAGCGCTTCAAGCGCGCGGAGGTCGTGGTGGAGCAGGGCAAGAAGTCCGATGCGCTCTACATCATCCTGACCGGCCGCGCGCGCGTCACCAGCGCCGACAGCCGCGGGCGCGAGGTCATCCTCGCCACGCTGCACCCTGGCGACTACCTGGGCGAGATGAGCCTCATCGACGACGAGCCGCACTCGGCCACGGTGCGCACCGAAATCCAGTGCGACGTGCTCATGCTGGGCCGCGACGCTTTCGCGCGCTGCCTGCCCGAGAATTCCTCGATGGCCTACAACATCATGCGTGGCCTGGTGCAGCGCCTGCGCCATGCCGACCGCAAGATCGAGTCGCTGGCGCTGATGGACGTCTACGGCCGCGTGGCCCGCTCGCTGCTCGAGTTCGCCGTCGAGGACGGCGCCGGCAATCTCAAGGTGCGCGACAAGATTTCCCGCCAGGACCTGGCCAAGATGGTGGGCGCTTCACGCGAAATGGTCAGCCGTGTGATGAAGGACCTCGAAGAGCGAGGTTTCGTGCAAACCCTGGATGACGGGTCGATGATCGTCAAGGAACGGCTCCTGTCGTTGGCTTGAACCTCCAGGGCCGGGTCCGCCGCTGCCGGCGGTCCTGGCCTTTTGTTGTAGTGTTCGTGCTTCCGGCCCCCGCTTTTCCGGGCCGGGCGCCGTGTTTTTCATGACCTATTCGCTCAATACGCTTCAATCTTCTTCCGCCGCCGAGGGGCAACCCGTGCGCATGCGCGCCATGCGCTTCGCCCATGAGATCACGCTGATCGCAGGATTCGCGGCGCTGTTGTTCTGGCTGCTCGCGATGCTGAGCTTCACGCCTTCGGACGCCGCCTGGTCGACCTCGGGCACAGGGGGAGAAATCAAGAACTGGGGCGGCCGCATCGGCGCCTGGCTGGCCGATGGCAGCTATTACCTTGCCGGCTATTCCGTGTGGTGGTGCCTTTTCGCCGGACTGCGCGCATGGCTCTCTTCGCTGGCCAACTGGCTGCGCGGCGGCGAGCCTGCATCCGCCGAGCAACCGGCGCCGCGTGGGCGCTTCAATCGCAGCCGTCTTGCCTTCTGGTTTGGCCTCGTCCTGCTGCTGTGCGCAAGCACCATGCTCGAATGGTCGCGCCTGTACCGGCTCGAGGCGCATCTGCCGGGTTCCGGCGGCGGCGCGCTGGGCTATCTCGTGGGGCCGGCCAGCGTGCGCTGGATGGGCTTCACTGGATCGGCGCTGGTGGCCATCGCCGGCGGCGTGATCGGTTCGGCGCTGGTGTTCCGTTTCTCCTGGAGCCTGATCGCCGAGCGCATCGGCGCGCGTGCCTACTCGCTGTTCGAGTCGCGTCGCGAGAAACGCGAAATGGCAGCCGACATCGCCATGGGCAAGCAGGCCGCCCGCGAGCGTGCCGAGGCCGACGAACCAGCGTTCACGCGCGACGGCGCGGCCAGGGCGGCGCCCTCGCTGGTTTCGTCGTCAGGTGGCGCCTTCGACGACGAGGACGAAATCCATATCGAGCCGCGCCCCAAGCGCCGCCCGCCATCGCCGCCGGTGCAGATCGAGCCCGCGATGACCGAAGTGCCCAGGAGCGACCGCGTCGTCAAGGAGCGCCAGAAGCCGCTCTTCAAGGAACTGCCCGACAGCAAGCTGCCGCAGGTCGACTTGCTCGACGCCGCGCAGGCGCGCCAGGAAACAGTGTCGGCCGACACGCTCGAGATGACCTCGCGCATGATCGAGAAGAAGCTCAAGGACTTCGGCGTCGAGGTGCGCGTGGTGCTCGCTTCGCCCGGTCCCGTCATCACGCGCTACGAGATCGAGCCCGCCACGGGCGTCAAGGGCTCGCAGATCCTCGGTCTTGCCAAGGACCTCGCACGCTCGCTCTCGCTGGTGTCGATCCGCGTGGTCGAGACGATCCCGGGCAAGAACTACATGGCGCTCGAGCTGCCGAACGCCAAGCGCCAGTCGATCAAGCTCAGCGAAATCCTGGGCTCGCAGATCTACAACGAAGGCAAGTCGATGCTCACCATGGGCCTCGGCAAGGACATCATCGGCAACCCGGTGGTGGCCGACCTCGCGAAGATGCCGCACGTGCTGGTGGCCGGTACCACCGGCTCGGGCAAGTCGGTGGGCATCAACGCGATGATCCTCTCGCTGCTCTACAAGGCCGAGGCACGCGACGTTCGCCTGCTGATGATCGACCCGAAGATGCTCGAAATGTCGGTCTACGAAGGTATCCCGCATCTGCTGGCGCCCGTGGTCACAGACATGCGCCAGGCGGCGCACGGCCTGAACTGGTGCGTGGCCGAGATGGAGCGCCGCTACAAGCTCATGAGCAAGCTCGGCGTGCGCAACCTGGCCGGCTACAACACCAAGATCGACGAAGCCAAGGCGCGCGAGGAGTTCATCTACAACCCCTTCAGCCTCACGCCGGACGATCCGGAGCCGCTGCGGCGCGAACCGCACATCGTCGTGGTCATCGACGAGCTGGCCGACCTGATGATGGTGGTCGGCAAGAAGATCGAAGAGCTGATCGCCCGTCTCGCGCAGAAGGCGCGTGCCGCCGGCATCCACCTCATTCTTGCCACCCAGCGCCCGAGCGTCGACGTGATCACCGGCCTCATCAAGGCCAACATCCCGACCCGCATCGCGTTCCAGGTATCGAGCAAGATCGACAGCCGCACCATCCTCGACCAGATGGGCGCCGAGGCGCTGCTGGGCATGGGCGACATGCTCTACATGCCCAGCGGCACGGGCCTGCCGATCCGCGTGCACGGGGCCTTCGTCAGCGACGAGGAAGTGCACCGCGTGGTGGCCTACCTCAAGAGCCAGGGCGAGCCAGACTACATCGAGGGCGTGCTCGAAGGCGGCACGGTCGATGGCGACGGTGAAGGCGACCTGCTGGGCAGTGGCGACGGCGAGAAAGACCCGATGTACGACCAGGCGGTCGAAGTCGTGCTCAAGAACCGCAAGGCCAGCATCTCGCTGGTGCAGCGCCACCTGAAGATCGGCTACAACCGCGCCGCGCGCCTCGTCGAGGACATGGAAAAGGCCGGCCTGGTCAGTGCGATGAGTGGCAGCGGCCAGCGCGAAATTCTGGTGCCCGCGCGCGCGGCAGAGTAATTCGCCGCGCTGTGGTTCTCAAGATTCAGGTTACGTGCTGAAAGGCAATTTGCAAAAACGCCCATCGGCATTGCAAATCTTCATGAAGCCCTGCTGCTGCCGCAATTCGCGGCGGTTAGGGTCGATGCCAATGCCACAGCTTTTCCAAGCGAGGAATCCAAATTGAAATTGCGTCATTGGCTGTTGATCGGCCTCCTGAGTTCCGCCAACGCCTGGGCCGGCGGGCTCGAAAGCCTTGAAACCTTCGTCAGGACGGTCAAGTCCGGCCGCGCCGATTTCACCCAGACCGTGACCGCCCCGGCGCGCGAAGGGCAACCGGGCCGCACCAAGACCTCGAGCGGCACCTTCGAATTCCAGCGCCCCGGCAAATTCAAGTTCGACTACCAGAAGCCCTTTGCGCAGGTCATCGTGGCCGACGGCAAGACGCTGTGGCTCTACGACGCCGACCTGAACCAGGTCACGCAGCGCGCGCAGGCGCAGGCGCTGGGCTCCACGCCGGCGGCGCTGATCGCCGCGGCGCCCGACCTGAAGGCCCTGCAGGCCGATTTCACTCTCGAGGCCGCGCCGGAGCGCGATGGCCTGCAATGGGTCAAGGCCACGCCGAAAAACAAGGACGGCCAGTTGCAGAGCGTTCAGGTCGGCTTCCAGGGCGAGGCGCTGGCAGCGCTCGAAATCCTCGACAGCTTTGGCCAGCGCTCGGTGCTCAAGTTCGGCAAGGTCGAGGTGAATCCTTCGCTGCCGGCGAGCGTGTTCGACTTCAAGCCGCCGGCCGGCGCAGACGTCGTCAAGCAATAAACCCACAGGCTTGGCCACCACCGCCCACCAACCCCTTGCCGAGCGCCTGCGTCCCAGGACGCTGGGCGAGGTCATCGGCCAGCAGCACCTGCTCGGCCCGAGCATGCCGCTGCGAATCGCGTTCGAATCGGGCCAGCCGCATTCCTGCATCCTCTGGGGGCCGCCGGGCACCGGCAAGACCACCATTGCGCGGCTCATGGCCGATGCGTTCGACGCGCAGTTCCTGAGCATCAGCGCGGTGCTCGGCGGCGTGAAGGACATCCGCGAAGCGGTAGAGCGGGCCACTGCCGCGCGCGACGGACTGGAGCAGCAGCGCACCATCGTCTTCGTGGACGAGGTGCACCGCTTCAACAAGAGCCAGCAGGACGCCTTCCTGCCGCATGTGGAGTCGGGCCTCTTCACCTTCATCGGCGCGACCACCGAGAACCCTTCGTTCGAGGTCAACTCGGCGTTGCTTTCGCGCGCCGCCGTGTATGTGCTGCAGTCGCTCGGCGAAGACGACCTCAAGCAGATCGTGGCGCGCGCGCAGGCCATCCAGGCCGTGCCCGCCATCGACGCCGCGGCGGTCGATCGCCTCGTGGCCTATGCCGACGGCGATGCGCGCCGGCTGCTCAACACCCTCGAAACACTCGCGGTCGCGGCCCGCGCCGAAAAGCTCGACCACATCACCGACGAGTGGCTGCTGCGGGTGCTCGGCGAGCGCATGCGGCGCTACGACAAGGGCGGCGAACAGTTCTACGACACCATCAGCGCACTGCACAAATCCGTGCGCGGCAGCGACCCTGACGCCGCGCTCTACTGGTTCGTGCGCATGCTCGACGGCGGCGCCGATCCGCGCTACATGGCGCGCCGGCTGGTGCGCATGGCCAGCGAAGACATCGGCCTGGCCGATCCGCGCGCGCTGCGCCTGGCGCTCGATGCGGCAGAGGTCTATGAGCGGCTGGGTACCCCCGAGGGCGAACTGGCGCTGGCCGAGTGCGTGGTCTATCTCGCCATCGCTCCCAAGTCGAACGCCGTCTACAAGGCCTACAACGCGGTGCGCGCCCTCGTGAAGACGGACAGCACGCGACCCGTGCCCATGCACCTGCGAAATGCGCCCACCAAGCTCATGAAAGAGCTCGACTACGGCAAGGGCTACCGCTATGCGCACGACGAGGAGGGCGGTTTCGCCGCCGGCGAGCGCTACCTTCCGCAAGGGCTGGAAGGCCAGGTCTTCTACGAGCCCGTCGAGCGTGGACTCGAGATTCGCATCGCGGAAAAGCTGCGCGATCTGCGCCGCCGGAACGCCGAAGGCAACGGCTGATACTTGCTTGCAGCACGCTTGCAAAGCGTGCATGGCCCCACGCGCATACAGCATGACGTGAGCGGGTAAACCCCGGTCGCCGCGCACCAAATCGACGCTGGTGCATGACTACAATCCCGCCCACAAATCCGCCGGCGACACATGTTGGCTGGTTTTTTGCTTGTCAACCCAGGGGCGCCAAACCGGTGCCCGGCGGGTGAATGGCACCCCGCAACGGTGCAACACATAGGAAATCGCGTTATGGACATTTTGCTGCAGCAGATCATCAACGGTCTGGTACTGGGCAGCATGTATGCCTTGATAGCCTTGGGCTACACCATGGTGTACGGCATCATCAATCTGATCAACTTCGCGCACGGAGAAGTGCTGATGGTGGGGGCGCTCACGAGCTGGACCATCATCGGGCTCATGAAGGACGGCATGCCCAACACACCGGGCTGGCTGATCCTCCTCATCGCGTTGATCATTGCCTGCGTCGTCGCGGCAACCCTCAACTTCGTGATCGAGAAGGTGGCCTACCGGCCACTGCGCAACAGTCCCAAGCTCGCGCCGCTGATCACGGCCATCGGCATGTCGATCCTGCTGCAGACGCTGGCAATGATCATCTGGAAGCCGACCAACAAGGCCTATCCCAATCTCCTGCCCACCGATCCCATCCATGTGGGCGGCGCGGTGATCTCGCCGACGCAGGTCATGATCCTCAGCGTCACGGCGTTCTCGCTCGTGGTGCTGATGTGGCTGGTCAATTACACCAAGCTCGGCCGCGCGATGCGCGCCACCGCGGAGAACCCGCGTGTGGCGGCACTCATGGGCATCCGGCCCGACATGGTGATCTCGGCCACCTTCATCATCGGTGCCGTGCTCGCAGCCATTGCCGGTGTGATGTACGCGTCGAACTACGGCATCGCGCAGCACGCGATGGGCTTCCTGCCCGGCCTCAAGGCCTTCACTGCGGCCGTGTTCGGCGGCATCGGCAACCTCGCCGGTGCGGTGGTCGGCGGCATCCTGCTGGGCCTCATCGAAGCCATCGGCTCGGGCTACATCGGGACGCTGACGGGCGGCGTGCTCGGCAGCAACTACAGCGACATCTTCGCGTTCATCGTGCTGATCGTCATGCTCACGCTGCGTCCGTCCGGCCTGCTCGGCGAACGCGTGGCGGACCGTGCCTGAGGAACGAGCCATGAAAAACAGCAAGAACCTCGCCTTCTACATCATCGGCATCGTCGCCGTGCTCGCACTGCCCCTGCTGCTGCAGATGCAGGGCAACGCCTGGGTGCGCATCGCCGACATCGCATTGCTCTACGTGATGCTGGCACTGGGCCTGAACATCGTGGTCGGCTATGCCGGCCTGCTCGACCTGGGCTACGTGGCCTTCTTCGCGATCGGGGCCTACCTGTACGCGCTGATGGGCTCGTCGCACCTGAGCGAGACCTTCCCGTGGTTCGCACAGATGTTCCCGAACGGGCTGCACACCTCGCTGCTGATCGTGATTCCGCTGGCCCTTGCGGTGGCCGGTTGCCTGGGCGTGCTGCTCGGCGCCCCCACGCTCAAGCTGCGCGGCGACTACCTCGCCATCGTCACGCTCGGCTTCGGCGAAATCATCCGCGTGTTCCTGAACAACCTCGACCAGCCGGTGAACATCACCAACGGTCCGAAGGGCATCACCGCCATCGACTCCATCAAGTTCTGGGGCCTCGACCTCGGCAAGGCATGGAAGTTCGACGGCTTTTCGATCTCCTCGGTCTCGCTGTACTACTACCTGTTCCTGGCGCTGGTGATCGCCACGATCATCATTTCACACCGCCTGCAGACTTCGCGCGTCGGCCGTGCCTGGATGGCCATCCGCGAAGACGAGATCGCGGCCAAGGCAATGGGCATCAACACCCGCAACATGAAGCTGCTGGCCTTCGGCATGGGCGCCAGTTTCGGCGGCGTGTCGGGCGCGATGTTCGCGGCCTTCCAGGGCTTCGTGTCGCCCGAGTCCTTCAGCCTGATGGAGTCGGTGATGATCGTCGCGATGGTGGTGCTCGGCGGCATCGGGCACCTGCCCGGCGTCGTCCTTGGTGCCGTGCTGCTGGCCGCACTGCCCGAAGTGCTGCGCTATGTCGCCGGCCCGCTGCAGTCGCTGACCGACGGCCGCCTCGACGCCTCCATCCTGCGCCAGCTGTTCATCGCGCTGGCCATGATCGTCATCATGCTGGTGCGTCCGCGCGGCCTCTGGCCCTCGCCGGAACACGGCAAGACGCTGACCAGGAAGGGCGCAGTGCCCGTCGATCCGGCCCACGCGGCCGTGGCCCCCGGATCGCTGCAAACGCATGCGCCGGGCATCGATACGCCCGCCGACGAATTGCCGGGTGCGGCTTCGCGTCCCATGTCGATCAATCCCTGAACGCCGAAGGAAAAATCAACATGACGACAGACACCATCCTCGACGTCCGCGGCATTTCCAAACGCTTCGGCGGGCTGCAGGCCCTCTCCGACGTGGGCATCACCATCAAGCGCGGCCAGGTCTACGGCCTGATCGGCCCGAACGGCGCTGGCAAGACCACCTTCTTCAACGTGATCACCGGGCTGTACACGCCCGACAGCGGCACCTTCGAGCTGGCCGGCAAGCCCTACCAGCCGACGGCCGTGCACGAAGTGGCCAAGGCAGGCATTGCGCGCACCTTCCAGAACATCCGCCTCTTCGCCGAAATGACGGCGCTGGAGAACGTGATGGTCGGGCGCCACATCCGCACGCACTCGGGCGTGCTCGGCGCGATGTTCCGCACCGGCGGCTTCAAGGCCGAGGAAAAGGCCATTGCCGACCGCGCGCACGAACTGCTCGACTACGTCGGCATCGGCAAGTTTGCCGACTACAAGGCGCGCACGCTGTCGTACGGCGACCAGCGCCGCCTCGAGATCGCACGCGCCCTGGCCACCGACCCGCAGCTCATCGCGCTCGACGAGCCGGCCGCCGGAATGAACTCCACCGAGAAGGTCGCGCTGCGCGAGCTGATCGACCGCATTCGCCGCGACAACCGCACCATCCTGATCATCGAACACGACGTCAAGCTCATCATGGGCCTGTGCGACCGCGTCACCGTGCTGGACTACGGCAAGCAGATTGCCGAAGGCACCCCGGTGGACGTGCAGAAGAACGAGAAGGTGATCGAGGCCTACCTCGGCACCGGAGGCCACTGACATGAGCACCGCAACCATGAGCGAACAAGAAACCTCGTCCACCGCCGCGCAAGCCAAGGCGGCCGGCAAGACGCTGCTGAAGGTCACCGGCCTGAGGGTCGGCTACGGCGGCATCCAGGCCGTGAAGGGCGTGGACTTCGAAGTGCGCGAAGGCGAACTGGTGTCGCTGATCGGCTCCAACGGCGCCGGCAAGACCACCACCATGAAGGCCATCACCGGCACGCTGCCGGCCGGAGCCGGCAACATCGAATTCCTGGGCCGCAGCATCAAGGGCCGCGGTGCGTGGGACCTAGTGGAAGAGGGCCTCGTGATGGTGCCCGAAGGCCGTGGCGTGTTCACGCGCATGACCATCACCGAGAACCTGCAGATCGGCGCCTACATCCGCAAGGACAAGGCCGCCATCGCGAGCGACATGGAGCGCGTGTTCGTCACCTTCCCGCGCCTGCGCGAGCGCAAGGACCAGCTGGCCGGCACGATGTCGGGCGGCGAGCAGCAGATGCTGGCCATGGGCCGCGCGCTGATGGCTCGCCCCAAGGTGCTGCTGCTCGACGAGCCGACGATGGGCCTGTCGCCGATCATGTGCGACAAGATCTTCGAGGTGGTGCAGACCGTGGCCTCGCAGGGCGTGACCATCCTGCTGGTCGAGCAGAACGCCAACCGCGCGCTGCAGCTGGCCGACCGCGGCTACGTGATGGAGTCAGGCCTGATCACCATGAACGGTGAAGCCAAGGCCCTGCTGAGCGACCCGCGCGTGCGGGCCGCCTACCTCGGCGAATAAGCAAGCCTCCTACCCCATTGCCGCCGCCGCAGCCTTGATGGCCTCGCGGATGCGGCCGTAGGTGCCGCAGCGGCACACGTTCTCGATGGCGTCGATGTCGGCGTCCGTCGGGTTGCGCGTGCGGCGCAGCAGGTCCACCGCCGCCATGATCTGCCCCGGCTGACAGAAGCCGCATTGAGGCACGTCGAGGTTCATCCAGGCCTGCTGCACCGGGTGCAGCGTGTTGCCGTTGGCCAGGCCCTCGATGGTCGTCACCTGGCGGCCGCGCACGTCGGACACGCGCACCGAGCAGGTCGTCACGGCCTTGCCGTCGACGTGGCAGGTGCAGGCCTTGCACACGTTGATGCCGCAGCCGTACTTCGGGCCGGTGATGCCGAGCTTGTCACGCAGCACCCACAGCAGCGCCAGGTCGTCGGGCGCCTCGACGTCCACGTTCTGGCCGTTCACCTTGAAAGATTGCACAGGCATGGCGGGTCTCCTCAGGCGGGGATCGGAACGTTGACGGGCGTGGGCAGCTTGCCCGGCGGGATCGGCGTGAAGTCGACCGGAAAGTTCAGCGGGAAGCTGCGCGGCTTGATGCCGGTGGCGCGCGCGTAGGCATTGGCGATGGCGCCCGAGCTCGCCGACAGGCCGACCTCGCCCAGCCCGCCGATGGCCTCGCCGTTGGCCGGCAGGATGATGACCTTCACGTCCTTCGGGTAGTGCTTCATGCGCGAGAAGTGGTACTGCGAGTAGCTGCCTTCCAGCGGCAGGCCGTTCTGGATGTGCAGCCCCGCCGACAGCACCAGCGCGATCGATTCGCACAGGCCGCCCTGGAGCTGCGCCTCGATGCCCGAGGGGTTGATCGGCGTGCCGACGTCGATCGCGATCGTGGCGCGCACCACCTTCGCGGCAGACGGCACCCGCGCGTCGATCTCGACGATGCAAGCTGTGAACGACTTCGACTCCTGGTGCACGCCCACGCCCTGCGCAAAGCCCGCCGGCATCGCCTTACCCCACTGCGCCGCCTCCGCCACCGCCTTGAGCACCGCGCGGGCGCGCGGCAGGCGCAGGTACTCGAGCCGGAAGGCGACCGGGTCCTTGCCCGCGGCGCGGGCCATCTCGTCGACCAGGATCTCTTCCACCAGCCGTGCGGGCTGGATGTGCACCGAGCGGTACGAGCAGGTGTTCATGTCCATCGGCACCGGCGTCAGCAGCTTGGTCGTGACGCCGAAGTTGTAGGGCGAGGTCACCATGGTCTTGAACATCACCTGCTCGATCGCGAAGTTGCCCACCGTCTGCGGGAAGGCATTGGGCAGTGCGATGGCGGCGGCCTCGAGCATGTTGCCGAAGCCGTGGCGCGTGTCCAGCCGCACGCTGGCGATGCGCTGCTCGAAGGCGATGACCTGGCCCAGCAGCATCGTGGCGCGTGCCTTCTGGTAGATCGGCGGGCGGATGCGCGTGTGGCGCATGTCGTCGGTGCGGTGGTACATCAGGCGGCAGGGGCGCCCCAGCGCCTTCGCCACCTGGATCGCCTGCAGCACCGGGTCCCAGAACAGGCGCCGCCCGAACGAGCCGCCCGAGGGCACCACATGCACGACAACCTTGTTTAGCGGCAGGCCCAGCTCGGCGGCCACTGCCTGCTGGGTGACGATGGGGCTCTGCAGCCCGGCCCAGATTTCGGCACGATCCGCTCGCACGTCCGCAATCGCACATTCGACTTCCATCGGGCAGTGCGCGGCCGGCGCGAACTCGAACTCGGCCTCGACCGTCAGCGCGCCCAGCGGCGGCAGCGCAAAAGGCAGCAGCGACGACTTCAGCTTGCTCATGATGGTGGCGTTCGACTCGCCGTCGAGCGGGCCGGCGCCCCAGGTCACGTCGAGCGCGTTCACCGCGGCCCAGGCCTGGCCGAAGGTCTCGGCCATCACCGCCACGCCCGGCGGCGTCGGCGTGATGCCGTTGGTGGCGGGAATCGGCACCACGCCGATCACGCCCGGCATGCCCATCACCGTGTTCAGGTTGTTGATGCCGACGAACTTGCCGTTGATGGTCGGCGGGCGCCGCACCATCGTCGGCTTGGCGCCGGGCACCGCCTGGTCGAGCGTGAACTTCTTGCGGCCGGTGACGATGTCGAGTGCGTCGAGCCGCGTCACGCGCTGGCCGACCACCGAGGGCGTGGAGCCCGAGAGCAGGCCGCCGAGGCCGCCCAGCGTCGGCATGCCGGCATGCATCGAACGCACGCTCGACGAGCCGCCGGTGAGCTGGTTCCAGATCAGCTCGGGGCTCGCGTCGGCCGATGTGACCTCGATCGCGCTCAGCGGCAGGCGCAGCTTGTCGGCCAGCATCATCGCGCTGGCCGTGGCGATGCCCTGGCCCACTTCGAGGCGCGGCAGCGCCAGGCGCACGCGGCCGTCGCCGGTGTTCGTCACCTTCACCAGCGGCATGGTCGGCAGGGACGTCAGCGTGACCGCGTCGCCGATGTCGATCAGGTCGGTGGTGTCGGGCGGGGTCATGGGCAGCAGTGCGGCCACCGCGGAGGCGGGCGCCGTGAGGGCACCGAGCCCAGCGATGCCAGCCGCCGCCGATGCCAGCGGTGCGGCCGTGGCGTAGCCCAGCACGTCGCGCCGGCGCAGGCCGTGCGCATCCCCGCCGTCCGGTCCGCGCGCGGGGCGCGGGTCCTTGTTCGAACGCTTCATCGTTGTCTCCTTGTTGTTTGGCGAACGCGGATGACTGTGGCACCATCGCCGCGCCGAAGATGTCGTTGCAACGACATTTCTTACGGTCCCCGCCGACCGGCGCCTGCGACGGATCGGCCGATGCGATGTCACGAGGGACGACAGCAGGAGGCGCGATGTCGAACGCGTTGGAGAACATGCTTCGCGAGAGCTTGTGGGCGCGCGCGCTCACGGACGACGAACTCGACCACGTCGTCCAGGAGTCGCACGAGCGCGTGGTGCCGGCCGGCGGCTTCGTCGTGCGGCGCGGCGAGCCGGCCGATCATTGGATCGGCGTGATGGATGGCCTGCTGAAGATGTCGGTGTCGCTGCCCGACGGGCGCGTCTCAACCTTCACCGGCGTGACCGCTGGAGGCTGGAGCGGCGAAGGCTCGCTGCTCACCCCCGGATGCTGGCGCTACGACGGCGTGGCGCTGCGGCCCACGCGCGTGGCTTGCGTGCCGCGGCGCAGCTTCGAGCGGCTGATGTCCACCAGCATCGACTTCAATCGGTTTCTGTTGTTACACATCAATGCGCGACTGAGCCTGTTCATCGGCCTCATGGAATTCGATCGGCTGCTCGGCCCCGACGCGCGCGTGGCGCGCTGCCTGGCCAGCCTGTTCGACCCCATCCTCTATCCGCGTGCCACCCGCTTCGTGCGGCTGAGCCAGGACGAGATCGGCCTCTTGTCGGCGGTGTCGCGCCAGCGTGCCAACCGCGCGCTGCATGCGCTACAGCGCGACGGCCTGTTGCGCATCGAACATGGCGGCGTGGAAGTGCTCGACCTCGCAGGCCTGCGCACGTACCAGAGCGGGGCGGCCGAAGCGGCGGCGGCCGTGGCTGCGGCCACCGACACGCAGGCCGCAGCGCCCCTGGACGACCTCGTCAGTCCACCTTCGCCCCGGTGGCCTTGACCACCTTCTCGTACTTGGCGAGTTCGCTCTTCATGAAGCTGCCGAACTGCTCGGGCGAGTTGCCGACCGGCTCGGCCAGCATCGAGGCGAAACGGGTCTTCGTTTCCGGCGCATTCAGCGCGGCGACGAAGGCCCGATTCAGCTTCACGACCACCTCGTGCGGCGTGCCGGCCGGCGCCACCAGGCCCCACCACGTGTCGATCGAGAAGCCCTTGAGCGTGTCGGCGATCGGCGGCACGTCGGGCAGCGCGTTGCTGCGCTGCAGAGTCGTCACCGCAATGGCCTTCAGCTTGCCCGAACGGATGTTCGGCGCCGCCGTGGCGAGGTTGTCGAAGTTGAAGTCGACCTGCCCCGAGATCAGCGCCAGCTGCGCCGGGTTGCCGCCGTTGTACGGGATGTGCAGCGCGAAGATGCCCGCTTCCTTCTTGAACAGCTCGCCCGCGAGATGGCCGGCGCTGCCGTTGCCGCCGCTGCCGTAGTTGAGCTTGGCCGGGTTGGCCTTGGCGTAGCGGATCAGGTCGGCCACGCTGTTGATGTTCAGGCGGTTGGCCGTGTCGGCGTTCATCACCAGCACGTTGGGCACGCGAACCATCTGCGTGATCGGTGCGAAGTCGGTCGCGGCGTTGAACGGGATCTTGCTGTAGAGCCACGGGTTCACCGCGTTGGTCGCGGTGGCCGCGATGCCGATCGTCAGGCCGTCGGCGGGTGCCTTCGCCACGATGTCGGCGCCGATGTTGCCGCCAGCGCCGGGCTTGTTGTCGATGATGACCGGGCCCAGCGAGTCCTTGACGCGCTCGGCCAGGATGCGAGCGGTGTTGTCGATCGGGCCGCCTGCCGCGTAGGGCACGACGAGGCGGATCGGGCGCTGTTGCTGCTGCGCCATCGCCTGGCTGGTGCCCAGCAGGGCCGCGACGCCGGCGAGCAGGGTGAGGAGGAAGTGTCTCGTCTTCATTGTCTTTTTGGGGGGTCTCAGGGAAGGGCCTTGTCGGCCTCTGTGGTGAATGCGTCGGCAAAAAACTCTTCTTCGGGCAGGCCCGCCAGCGCTACGTAATCGCGCTTGGCCGAGTCGACCACGATGGGCGCACCGCAGGCATAGACTTGGTAGCCCGACAGATCGGCGAAGTCTTCCAGCACGGCCTGATGGACGAAGCCGGTGCGGCCGGTCCAGTTGTCTTCGGGCGTGGCATTGGAAATGACGGGCACGTAGCGCAGGCTCGGCATCTGCGCCGTCTGCTCGCGCACCCAGGCGTCCATGTACAGGTCTTCGGGCCGCCGGCCGCCCCAGTAGAGCGTGGCGGGCCGCTCGATGCCCTTGAATTTCATGTGCTCGAGCAGCGCCTTGATCGGCGCGAAGCCCGTCCCCGAGGCCAGCAGGATCATCGGCTTGCCGGAATCCTCGCGCAGGAAGAAGCTGCCGAAGGGGCCTTCGATGCGCAGGATTTCCTTTTCCTTCATCGTGCCGAACACATGGTCGGTGAACTTGCCGCCGGGCAGGTGCCGCAGGTGCAGTTCGATGCCCGTGCCGGGCTGGCCCAGCGTGTGCGGCGCATTGGCCATCGAGTAGCTGCGGCGTGCGCCATCGCGCAGGATGAACTCCACGTACTGGCCGGCGTAGAACTGCAGCGGCTCGCCGGCCGGCAACTGCAGGCGCACCATCATCACGTCGTGCGACAGGCGCGTGAGGCCTTGCACCCGTACCGGCATCTTGCGGATCGGCAGGGCGCCGGCTTCCGTGACCTGTCGCGATTCGAGCACCACGTCGCTCCGGGCGTGCGCACAGCAGGTCAGCACGTAGCCGGCGAGTTGTTCTTCGGCACTCAGGGCCTTGCTCTGATGGGGGCCCAGGGTAACCTCTCCCGACAGCTTCTTGCACTTGCACGAGCCGCAGGCGCCGTCCTTGCAGCCATAGGGAAGGCCGATGCCCTGCCGGATGCCCGCCGCGAGGATGGTCTCGTCGCCGTGAACCATGAAATGGCGTCCACTGGGTTCGACGTGGATGGAAAAGCCCGCTTCGTGCGGTGCTGTAGCAGTCATCGGTATTCTTCGAGGTGAACTCTTCGCGGGCCGTACGAAGCCCGGTGAGCAACTGAATTGGGACAGGAACAGGATTTTGCCTTCAATCAATAGCCCCTCCGGCGCTCTGCCAGCGCGGTTCCGGCGCGAGCGCCTGCTGATCGTCGGATGCGGCGACATCGGCCAGCGCGTGGCGCGCGATCTGCGCGGCCGCATGCAACTGGTGGCACTTACTTCGTCGGCCGACCGCGTGGGCGCCCTGCGCGCGGCCCGCATCCGACCGCTGGTGGGCAATCTGGACGACGCGGCCACCCTGCGCCGGCTGGCGGGCGTCGCCACGCGGGTGTTGCACCTGGCGCCGCCCGCCCGCGATGGCGGTGCCGCCTGGTGGCGCGACCAGCGCACCACCGAGCTGGCGCGGGCATTGCGCCTGCGGTCGCTGCCTTCGGCTTTCGTCTACGGTTCGACCAGCGGCGTGTACGGCGATTGCGGCGGCGCCCGCGTCGACGAAACCCGCGGCGTGCGCCCCGACACGCCGCGCTCCCACCGCCGCGTGGATGCTGAACGCGCCGTGCGCTGGCTGGGCCGCAGCGCGGGCGTGCGCGCCAGCATCCTGCGCATTCCGGGCATCTACGCCCCTGACCGCGAAAACGGCACCCCGCGCGGCCGCCTGCAGCGCGGCACGCCGGTGCTGCGGCACGAAGACGACGTCTACACCAGCCACATCCACGCCGACGACCTCGCACGCGCCTGTATCGCCGCGCTGTTTCGAGGCAAGCCGCAGCGCATCGTGCATGCCTCGGACGACACCGAACTGCGCATGGGCGACTACGTAGACCTGGCCGCCGACATGTACGGCATGCCCCGCCCGCCGCGAGTGGCCCGTGGCGAGGCCGAGCGGCAACTGCCGCTGCAACTGCTGAGTTTCATGGGGGAATCGCGCCGGCTGGACAACACGCGGCTGAAGCGTGAACTGCGGGTGCGGCTTGCGCACCCGACGGTGCATACGGGGCTGCGCGAGCAGACCGAGCCAAGATAAAGGGGGGAAGGGGCCCATTCCAGGGACACCGTGGAACCGGCTTCGCCGGGCCACCGGTGTCGCCCCCGGAAGGGGGTTGGCGTAGCGACACGAAGTGCGCGAAGCCTGGGGGAGAGCAAAAGTGTGGTGCCCGGGGCCGGAATCGAACCGGCACACCTTTCGGTGGGGGATTTTGAGTCCCCTGCGTCTACCAATTTCACCACCCGGGCAGGGTTCTGAACGAAGCCCAAAATTATGGCACAGTGGCTGCCATGAATTATCCGACGATCGAAGACGCCATCGGCAAGACCCCCCTGGTCGCCTTGCAGCGCATCCACGCCGCAGAAAACGCCAAGCGCGGCAACGTGATTCTCGGCAAGCTCGAGGGCAACAATCCCGCAGGTTCGGTCAAGGACCGGCCGGCCCTCTCGATGATCAAGCGCGCCGAGGAGCGCGGCGAGATCAAGCCCGGCGACACCCTGATCGAAGCCACCTCCGGCAACACCGGCATTGCCCTGGCCATGGCCGCTGCCATCAAGGGCTATCGCATGGTGCTGATCATGCCGGAGGACCTCTCGATCGAACGCGCCCAGACCATGAAGGCCTTCGGCGCCGAGCTCGTGCTCACGCCCAAGAGCGGTGGCATGGAATACGCCCGCGATCTCGCCGAACAGATGGTGGCGCAGGGCAAGGGCCGGGTGCTCGACCAGTTCGCCAACCCCGACAACCCGCGCATCCACTACGAGACCACGGGCCCCGAGATCTGGGCCGACACCAAGGGCAAGATCACGCACTTCGTGAGCGCCATGGGCACCACCGGCACCATCACCGGCGTGTCGCGCTTCCTCAAGGAGAAGAACCCGGCAGTGCGCATCATCGGCGCACAGCCGGCCGAAGGTTCGCGCATTCCCGGCATCCGCAAGTGGCCTGCCGAGTACATGCCGAAGATCTACGACCCGAGCTGCGTCGATGAAGAAATCAGCGTGAGCCAGGACGACGCCGAAGAGATGTGCCGGCGCCTCGCGCGCGAAGAGGGCATCTTCGGTGGCATCTCGGCGGCCGGTGCGCTGTGGGCCGCGCTCCAGGTGGCGAAGACGGTGGAGAACGCCACCATCGTGTTCGTCGTATGCGATCGCGGCGACCGCTATCTCTCCACCGGCGTCTTCCCCGCATAAGCGGCAGGCAACCGCCGCAGCGCGCCATCCAGGTGCGTTCGTGGCCGGAAAGAAAAGAAAGAGACTTCATGCCCCACCCCAAGTTCTGCCAAGTCTGTGCCACGCCCCTCGAGTGGATCGCGCTGATGGAAGACGGCGGCCCCAAGGAGCGACTGCGCTGCCCCAACTGCGGCCACACGCACTGGAACAACCCGACCCCGGTGCTCGCGGCCATCGTCGAGTACCGCGGCCAGGTGCTGCTGGCGCGCAATGCGGCCTGGCCCGGCAAGATGTTTGCGCTGATCACCGGCTTCATGGAGGCCGGCGAGACGCCGGAGGAGGGCATTGCGCGCGAGGTGAAGGAAGAAACCAACCTCGACATCAGCGCCGCGAAGATCGTCGGCGCCTACGACTTCCAGCGCATGAACCAGATCATCATTGCGTACCACGTGGTGGCCGATGGCGAGGTGAAGCTTTCGCCCGAGCTGGTGGATTACCGCCTCTATGACCTGCCCGACCTCAAGTGCTGGCCCGCTGGCACTGGCTATGCGCTGGCCGACTGGCTGCGCACGCGCGGCCATGAGCCCGTGTTTTTCACCGCGGCCGAGAACGAAGAGCGCCGCCGCGGCCTGAACCTGCCGCCGGAGCCGGGCAATGCAAGTTGATCGCGAGCTCGACACGCGCGGGCTGAACTGCCCGCTGCCGATCCTCAAGGCGAAGAAGTCGCTCAACGAGATGGCGAGCGGGCAGCTGCTGAAGGTGGTGTCGACCGATCCGGGATCGATCCGCGACTTTCAGGCCTTCGCACGCCAGACGGGCAACGAGCTGATGGCACAGGAAACCGTGGGCGGCGACTTCATCCACGTGCTGAAGCGGCGCTGACAAAAAGAAAAGAAAAGGGCCGCGTCAGCGGCCCTTCCTTCGTTCACGATGGAGCCCGAAGAAGAAGCGGCTACAGCTTCAGGCTCTTGAGGTATTCGCGAAACTCCGCGCCCACCTCGGGGTGGGCCAGCGCCAGTTCCACCGACGCCTGCAGAAAGCCTTCCTTGCTGCCGCAGTCGTAGCGGATGCCCTTGTACGAATAGGCGTAGACCGATTCCTTCTTCATCAGCGCGGCGATGCCGTCGGTCAACTGGATCTCGCCGCCCGCGCCCTTGGGCTGGTTGCGGATCTCGTCGAACACGCCCGGCGTGAGGATGTAGCGGCCGGCCACGCCCAGGCGCGAGGGCGCGTCTTCGGGCTTGGGCTTCTCGACCATGCGGTTGACCTTCACCAGGCCTTCCTCGATCACGTCGCCGGCCACGATGCCGTAGCGCTTGACGTGCGCCAGCGGCACTTCCTGCACCGCAAGCAGCGAGCCGCCGAGGCGGCTGAAAACCGCGGTCATCTGCGCCAGCACGGGCTGGCCGCCCTCGGGGCCGACCATCAGGTCGTCCGCCAGCAGCACGGCGAAGGGTTCGTTGCCCACAAGGTGCTCGGCACACAGCACCGCATGGCCCAGGCCCAGCATGCGCGGCTGGCGCACGTACGAGCATGTCATGTCGTCGGGCGACACCGAGCGCGCGATGTTGAGCAGCGCATCCTTGCCGCTGGCTTCGAGCTGGCTCTCGAGTTCGTAGGCGGTGTCGTAGTGATCTTCGATCGCACGCTTGTTGCGCCCGGTCACAAAAATCATGTCGCGGATGCCCGCGGCGTAGGCTTCC
Organism: Variovorax sp. Varisp85; assembly: GCF_047304045.1. Classification (NCBI taxonomy): domain Bacteria; kingdom Pseudomonadati; phylum Pseudomonadota; class Betaproteobacteria; order Burkholderiales; family Comamonadaceae; genus Variovorax; species Variovorax sp. Varisp85. Next base: position 50,879 of record NZ_JBGLYN010000016.1, on the reverse strand, counting down.
TCGACGGCGTACTGGATCAGCGGCTTGTCGACCACGGGCAGCATTTCCTTCGGCTGTGCCTTGGTGGCTGGCAGGAAGCGAGTACCAAAGCCTGCAACGGGGAATACGGCCTTGCGAATGCGGGTCGAGGAAGTGGACATGGGCAGTACAGCGTCTTTCTTCAAAAGGGGGTGCAGGATGATGTGACGGCGCGGTGCGAAACCGTTCTCAACATCCTAAACGCCTTCCCGGCCCCTCGTGTGTCAGCCAAGACGCACAAGCTGATCGCGCAAACGCTCCAGCATGGCCGTGAAGTCAGCCAGGCGTTTGCGTTCCTGCTCGATCACCGCTGGCGGCGCCTTCGCAACGAAGGCTTCGTTGCCGAGCTTGCCGTTTACCTTCGCGATCTCGCCTTCGATGCGCGCGATTTCCTTGCCGATGCGAAGCTTCTCGGCTGCCTTGTCGATCTCCATGTGCAGGCACAGGCGCGCAGCGCCGACCACCGCCACGGGCGCCGCCTCGGCCGCGGCCGACCACGAAGCCTCGTCGTCGAAGACCTTCACTTCCTTGAGCTTTGCCAGCGCCTGGAGCACCGGCGCCGATTCGCGCAGGAAGGCCGCGCCTTCGGCGTCGTCGGCCACCGCGTAGAGCGGCAGGCGCGTGGCCGGCGACACGTTCATCTCGCCACGCAGCGTGCGGCATGCATCGACCAGCGCCTTCAGCCGCGCCACGTGCGCCTCGGCCGCCTCGTCGATCTTCTCGGGCTGGCTGTTCGGATAGGCGGCGACCATGATCGACTCGCCCTCACGTCCTGCAACCGCCGATACCTTCTGCCACAGCTCTTCCGTGATGAACGGAATCACCGGATGCGCGAGGCGCAGCAGCGTCTCGAGCGTGCGGATCAGCGTGCGGCGCGTGGCGCGCTTCTGCGCCTCGTCGCCGGTCTGGATCTGCACCTTGGCGATTTCCAGGTACCAGTCGCAGAACTCGTCCCAGGCGAACTGGTAGATCGCGGTGGCCACGTTGTCGAGTCGGTATTCCTCGAAGCCCCTGGCCACCTCGGCCTCGACGCGCTGCAGCTGCGACACGATCCAGAAATCGGCGCGGCTGAACTTCAGGTAGCCGTGGGCCTTGCCACCCACCTTGCAGTCTTCCTTCGTGTGTTCCAGCAGGCCGCAGTCCTGGCCTTCGCAGTTCATCAGCACGAAGCGCGTGGCGTTCCACAGCTTGTTGCAGAAGTTGCGATAGCCCTCGCAGCGCTTCGAGTCGAAGTTGATGCTGCGGCCCAGCGAGGCCAGCGACGCGAAGGTGAAGCGCAGCGCATCGGCGCCGAAGGCCGGAATGCCGTCCGGAAACTCCTTCTGCGTGTTCTTGCGCACTGCGGGTGCTGTCTCGGGCTTGCGCAGGCCCTGCGTGCGCTTGTCGAGCAGCGCGGGCAACTGGATGCCGTCGATCAGGTCCACCGGGTCGAGCACGTTGCCTTCCGACTTGCTCATCTTCTTGCCATGCGCGTCGCGCACCAGGCCGTGGATGTACACGTCCCTGAACGGCACCTTGCCGGTGAAGTGCTTGGTCATCATGATCATCCGGGCGACCCAGAAGAAGATGATGTCGTAGCCCGTCACCAGCACGGTCGAGGGCAGGTACAGGTCGAGGTCTTGTGTCTTCGCGGGCCAGCCCAGCGAGGAGAAGGGCACCAGCGCCGCCGAGTACCAGGTGTCGAGCACGTCCTCGTCGCGCACGAGCTTCTTGCCCGGCGCCTTGGCCTGCGCGTCGGCCTCGGTCTCGGCCACGTACACCTTGCCATCCTCGTCGTACCAGGCCGGAATCTGGTGGCCCCACCAGAGCTGGCGCGAAATCGTCCAGTCCTGGATGTTCTCCATCCAGTGGTTGTAGGTGTTGACCCAGTTCTCGGGCACGAAGCGCACCTCGCCCGACTTCACCACGTCGATGGCCTTCTGCGCGATCGACTGACCATCGGCGCCGGGGCGCGTCATGGCCACGTACCACTGGTCGGTGAGCATCGGTTCGACGATGGCGCCCGAGCGCGCGCAGCGCGGCACCATCAGCTTGTGCTTCTTCACCTCGACCAGCAGGCCCAGCGCGTCGAGGTCGGCCACGATGGCCTTGCGCGCGACGAAGCGGTCCAGGCCGCGGTACTTCTCGGGGGCGTTGTCGTTGATGGTGGCGTCCAGCGTGAGCACGCCGATCATCTCGAGCTTGTGGCGCTGGCCGACGGCGTAGTCGTTGTAATCGTGCGCGGGCGTGACCTTCACCACGCCGGTGCCGAATTCCTTGTCGACGTAGTCGTCGGCAATGATCGGGATCAGCCGGTCGACCAGCGGCAGCTTCACGCGCTGGCCGATCAGGTGTTTGTAGCGCTCGTCTTCCGGATGAACCATCACGGCCGTGTCGCCGAGCATGGTCTCGGGCCGGGTGGTGGCCACGGTCAGCGTGCCGCTGCCGTCTTCCAGCGGATAGGCGATGTGCCAGAGCGAGCCGTCTTCCTCTTCGCTTTCGACTTCGAGGTCGCTCACCGAGGTCTTGAGCACCGGGTCCCAGTTGCCCAGGCGCTTGCCGCGGTAGATCAGGCCTTCTTCATACAGCTTCACGAAGGTGTGCGTGACCACCTTCGAGAGATCGTCGTCCATCGTGAAATATTCGCGGCTCCAGTCCACCGTGTCGCCCATGCGGCGCATCTGCTCGGTGATGGTGTTGCCCGACTTCTCTTTCCATTCCCACACGCGCGCCACGAAGTTCTTGCGGCCCAGGTCATGGCGGCTGAGCTTTTGCTCCTGCAGCTGGCGCTCCACCACGATCTGCGTGGCGATGCCCGCGTGGTCGGTGCCCGGCAACCACAGCGTGTTGTCGCCCTTCATGCGGTGGTAGCGCGCGAGGCTGTCCATGATCGTCTGGTTGAACGCATGGCCCATGTGCAGTGTGCCCGTCACGTTGGGGGGCGGCAGCTGGATCGCGAACGATTCGGCGCCTTCCTTCGGTTGCTGCGTGCCTCTGAAGCCGGCCTTGGCGTAGCCGCGCTTCTCCCATTCGGGGCCCCAGTGCGCCTCGATGGCGGCGGGCTCGAACGATTTGGAAAGGCTGTCCAGGCCAGGCTGGGCGGGAGAAGTGGTGGGTTCGCTCATGGGAATACGGAACGGCCCTTCAGGGAGCCGTGGGGAGGCAGGGTGGGATAGCCCGTGATTTTACCGGCGCGGCCCGGCGTCACGGCAGCCACTGATAATTCCGCCATGCTGTTCCTGCTTTCCCCTGCGAAGTCGCTCGACTACGACACTCCGGTTCCCTCTGAAATCCCCGCCACTCAACCCCATTTCGAATCTCCGCGCGGCCCCTCGGTCGAGCTGATCAGGCTGCTGCGCGAGAAGTCGCCCCAGCAGATCTCCGAGCTGATGCACCTGTCGGACAAGCTCTCCGCCCTGAACGTGGCCCGCTACCAAGCCTGGTCCGGCAAGAGCACCGAGAAGAACGCCCGCCAGGCCGCCTTCGCCTTCGACGGCGACGTCTACGGCGGCCTCGATGCCCGCACGCTCACCAAGGGGCAGTTGGCCTGGGCGCAGGACCACGTCTGCATCCTCAGCGGCCTCTACGGCCTGCTGCGCCCGCTCGACCTGCTGCAGCCCTACCGCCTCGAGATGGGCACGCAACTGGCCAATCGCCACGGCAAGGACCTTTACGCCTTCTGGGGTTCGCGCATCGCCGAGCACCTCAACGAGCGCCTCGCGGCCGACCGCACGCCGGTGGTCGTCAACGTCGCCTCGCAGGAGTACTTCAAGTCGGTCGACAAGAAGGTGCTCAAGGCCCGTGTGGTCGAATGCGTGTTCGAGGAGTGGAAGGGCGACAGGTACAAGATCGTGAGCTTCTTCGCCAAGCGCGCGCGCGGCCTGCTGGCCCGCTGGGCCGTGCAGCACAAGGCGGCGACGCCCAAGGCACTGGAAAAGTTCGACCTCGAGGGTTATGGTTTCGACGCCCAGGTGTCGACAGCCGAAAGGCTGGTGTTCAGGAGGAAAGTCTGATGTCGCAACCGATCAGTCCGGAACTGCGCGAGTGGCTGGTGGCCCAGCTCGCGGCCGGGCACTCGGTGCCAGCGCTGCGCGCTTCCATGCGCGCGGCCGGCTGGCACGATGCCGCCGCCGACACGGCGCTGGCCCAGCTCGAGGCCGGATTCCCCAACGTGGAGGTGGCCCTGCCGCCCGTGCGCACCAAAATGCCCGGCCCCGACCTCGACGGTGCGCCGCTGTACCTCGATGCCGGCGACCGCCGCGTGCAGGTGCTGCAGACCATGCGGCATCCGCGTGTCGTCGTGTTCGGCAACCTGCTGTCGGCCGAGGAGTGCGAAGGCCTGATCGCTGCGGCGCGTGTTCGGCTCGCGCGTTCGCTCACCGTGGAGACCCGCACCGGCGGCGAGGTGCTCAACGTCGACCGCACCAGCGACGGCATGTTCTTCGAACGCGGCGAGAACGAGATCGTCGCGCGGCTGGAGCAGCGCCTCGCCACGCTGCTGCGCTGGCCGCTCGAATACGGCGAGGGCCTGCAGATCCTGCGCTACGCCCCCGGCGCGCAGTACCGCCCGCACTACGACTACTTCGACCCCGGCGAACCCGGCACGCCCACCATCCTCAAGCGCGGCGGCCAGCGTGTCGCCACGCTGGTGATGTACCTGCAGGAGCCCGAAGGCGGCGGCGCCACCACCTTCCCCGACGTGGGCCTCGAAGTGGCGCCGGTGCGCGGCTGCGGCGTGTTCTTCAGCTATGACCGGCCCGACCCCGTCACTCGCACGCTGCACGGCGGCGCGCCGGTGCTGGCGGGCGAGAAGTGGGTCGCCACCAAGTGGCTGCGCGAGCGCGAGTTCAAGTAAGCAAGAAGCCGATGAAAGTCACCGCCAACGGCCTGCAGATCGAAGTCGACGACACCGGAGGCGAGGGTCGCCCCGTGATCCTGCTCATCATGGGCCTGGGCATGCAGCTGGTCGCATGGCCCACGGGCTTCGTGCAGCAGCTGGTCGACGCGGGCTTTCGCGTGGTGCGCCACGACAACCGCGACATCGGCCTGAGCCAGGGCTTCGACCATGCGGGCGTGGGCAACGTCGTGTGGGAAACCATCCGCCATCGCCTCGGCCTGCCGGTGCGCTCTGCCTACACGCTGCAAGACATGACCCTTGATTCGCTCGGTGTACTCGATGCGCTGGGCATTGAAAGGGCCCACATCGTCGGCGCCTCCATGGGCGGCATGATCGCCCAGCGCATGGCCGCTACCGCACCGCAGCGCACGACCAGCCTCGTGAGCATCATGAGCTCCAGCGGCGCACGCGGCCTGCCCGGGCCGCGCCGCGAGGTGGCCTCCATGCTCATGCGCCGTCCGGTGGGCCGCGACGAGGCTGCGCTGGTCGCGCACAGCATTCGGCTGCTGCGGCTGATCCAGAGCCCCGCCTACCCGCAGAGCGACGAAGAGCTGGCCGCGCGCCTCACCTTCAGCATGCGCCGCGCATACCGCCCGGCCGGGCTGATGCGGCAGATGCTGGCCGTCGGCGCCGATGCCGACCGGCCGCAGGTGCTGGCGCGCATCCGGTCGCCCACGCTGGTGCTGCACGGCGACGCCGATGCGCTCGTGCCCATTGCCTGCGGCGAGGACACCGCCAGGCGCATTCCCGGTTCGCAATTCGTCGCCATCCCCGGCATGGGCCATGACCTGCCGCCCGAGGTGTGCACCATCCTCGCCAACCACATTGCTCCGTTCGCGCATGCAGCGGAGGCCAGAAACGCCACACCATGAGCCACGACCCGAACCCCAACACGCCCGAGCAATCGCAGCTCGGCCGCGCCTCGGCCTACGCCGACCGCTACGACCCCACGCTGCTGTTTCCCATCGCGCGCGCCACGCAGCGCGAGGCCATGGGCATCAGGTCCGATGCCTTGCCCTTCTTCGGCGCCGACCTCTGGACCGCGTTCGAGGTGAGCTGGCTCAACCTGCGCGGCAAGCCGCAGCTGGCCATCGTGCACTTCACCATTCCGTGCGAGACGCCCAACATCATCGAGAGCAAGAGCTTCAAGCTCTATCTCAACAGCTTCAACAACAGCCAGTTCGCGAGCGCCGACGCGGTGCGCGAGCGCCTGCGCGCGGACCTGTCCGAAGCCGCGTGGCGCGGCAGCGACCAGTCGGCCGGCATCGGCGTGAAGCTGATGGCGCCCGACATGTTCGACCGCGAGCCGGTGCACGAACTCGACGGCCTCGACCTCGACCGCCTCGACATCGAGTGCACCCACTACCAGCCCGCGCCGGAGCTGCTGAGCAGCGATGCCACGCAGGTGCATGTGAACGAAACCTTCACCAGCCGCCTGCTCAAGAGCAACTGCCTTGTCACCGGCCAGCCCGACTGGGGCAGCGTGCAGATCCGCTACAGCGGCCCGCCCATCGACCAGGCCGGGCTGTTGGCGTACATCGTGAGCTTTCGCAACCACAACGAGTTCCACGAACCGTGCGCCGAGCGCATGTTCACGGACATCTGGAGCCGCTGCAAGCCGACCAAGCTGGCGGTGTATGCGCGCTATACGCGGCGCGGCGGGCTGGACATCAATCCGTTCCGCACGAGCTGGCCGCAGGCGCTGCCGGCGAACATCCGCACGGCGCGCCAATAGCCGTCCCCGGGGCCGCGCCGAAGGCCCTCTTCGGAAACCTGAAACCCGCTTTCGCTTCGCCTGTGGCATTCTGAAATATGCCCGCGAACCCGCGGTCGAAAGAACCTCCGGAGCACAGACAAACATGGTTGAAGGAAAAGTGGTCGTCGTCACGGGCGCGGGCGGCGGCATCGGGCGCGACATCGCGCTGGCCATGGCGGCCCACGGCGCGAAAGTGGTGGTCAACGACATCGGCGCCGCGCTCGATGGCGCCGGCGGCAGCGCCGGCCCCGCGCAGCAGGTGGTCGACGAGATCCGTGCGGCCGGCGGCCAGGCCGTGTCCAACACCGACAGCGTGGCAGATGCCGCCAGCGCGGCGCGTATCGTGCAGTGCGCGCTCGACAGCTTCGGCCGCATCGACGCGGCGGTCAACAACGCGGGCATCCTGCGCGACCGCTTCTTCCACAAGATGTCGGTCGACGAGTGGGACTCGGTGCTCAAGGTGCATCTCTACGGCGCCTACCACGTGAGCCGCGCGGCGGCCGTGCACTTCAAGGAACAGAACGCGGGCGCGCTGGTGCACATGACCTCCACCTCGGGCCTGATCGGCAACTTCGGCCAGGCCAACTACTCGGCCGCCAAGCTCGGCATCGTCGCGCTGTCGAAGTCGATCGCGCTCGACATGCAGAAATTCAACGTGCGCTCGAACTGCATCGCGCCCTTTGCCTGGAGCCGCATGATCGGCGCGATTCCCACCGACACCGACGAGCAGCGCGCCCGCGTCGACAAGATCAAGCAGATGACGCCGGCCAAGGTCGCACCTCTGGCGGTGTACCTCGCGAGCGAGGCGGCGGGCGCGGTCAACGGCCAGATCTTCTCGGTGCGCAACAACGAGATCTCGCTCATCAGCCAGCCGCGCCCGGTGCGCTCGATCCACCGCTCCGAGGGCTGGACGCCGCAGAGCATCGCCGAGCACGCCATGCCCGCGATGCGCGCGAGCTTCTTCCCGCTCGACCGCTCGGCCGACGTGTTCAGCTGGGACCCCGTCTGAGGACAAACCCGCAAGCGGGCGCGCACGGCGCCATTCGCCGGACAATGCGCGTTACTTTCCTTCCTCGCGCGCCTGACCGGTGAACCTGCATTTCGACCTGTTCGACCTGAAACTGTTCGTCTACGTGGCGGAGGCGCGCAGCCTCACGCGCGGCGCCGAGAAGGCCTGTATCTCGCTGGCCGCCGCCTCCACGCGCATCAAGCAGATGGAAGAGGCCGTGGGCGGCAAGCTGCTGCATCGCAGCGCGCAGGGCGTGAGCCTCACGGCCGCGGGGCAGGCCGTGCTCTACCATGCCAAGCGCGTGATGCAGCAGATGGAGCACCTGCGCTGCGACATGCAGGACTTCGGCAAGGGCATCAAGGGCCATGTGCGCGTGTTCGCCAATACCACCTCGATCACCGAGTACCTGCCGCAGAAGCTCGCGGGCTTCCTCACGCAGCATCCGGCCGTGCAGGTGGACCTGCGCGAATACCTCAGCGAAGAGATCGTGCGCGCCGTGGCCGACGGCGAGGCCGACATCGGCATCCTTGCCGGCGACGTGCATACCGGCGAGTTCGATGCGCGAGCGTTCGGGCGCAACCAGCTCGTGCTGGTGGTGCCGCTCACGCACCACCTCGCGGGCGCCCCTTCGGTGGCCTTCGCCGACACGCTCGACGAACAGCACGTGGGCCTGCACCACGGCAGCGCCATCCACCGCTTCCTGCAGCGCCGCGCCGAACTGGCGGGGCGGGGCTTCAACCCGCGCATCCAGGTCAGCAGCTTCGAGGCGATCTGCCTGATGATCGAGGCGGGCGTGGGGGTGGGTGTGTTACCCGCGTCTTCCGCCCAGCGGCTGTCGATGGCGATGCGCATCTCGACTGTGGCGCTCAGCGATGCGTGGGCCGAGCGGGAGCTGAAGTTGATCGCACGTGATCGGGAACAGCTGCCTGCATCTGCTCGGGAGCTGTTCGATCACCTGATCGCTTCCTGAGCCTGGGCGTTCCATCCGGCACCGCAGACCGGGCCCGGGGCGGGCCTGAGGCCCTTCCTGCCTCAGGGCAACCAGCGCGTCACTTTCCGGGTCTCGCCCAGTTGCCAGATGCGGTTGCATAGGGCCTTTGCTTCTTCTGCCGTCACGCCTTCACCGTAGTGCGCGAGGCGCTGCATCTTGTCCTCGATCTCGGTGCGGCTCAGGCTGTTGCCGGGGTCGCCCTTGGGTTCGTCGACGCGGCCCTGCAGCGTGCGGCCGTCGGCGGTGTGTACGCTGACCTTGCCGATCCAGCGCGCGGGGTAGGCAGTGTCGACTTCGGCGTCGAGCTGCATCGTCACCTTGTCGCGGAAGGCCGAGACTTCGGGCGCGAGAAAGTCGCGGTCGAACTCGCCGAGGCCTGCGCGGCCGTGCACGGCAATGAGGCCCAGCACCGTGCCCATCGAGAACTTGCCCTGGTGCACGGTCGCGGGCACCGTCACGCGGCCCAGCACGTCGATGGCGCCCTGGTGCACGTGCGTGGTCACGCGCGACACGTCGGCGGGCTTGAGCTTGTTCTGCGTCATCACCTGCAGCAGCGCGTCGGCGGCGGGGTGGGTGTGGCGGCAGGAGGCGTGGTACTTGAAGGAGGTTTCGGCCAGTGTCCAGCGTGTGCCGAGGCCATCGACGAGCTTCGCCGGATCGGCATCGCTCGACATGCCGACGCCCAGGCCCTGCGCGCCCTCGAGGATCTTCGCCGCGCCGGTGAAGCCGTCCTGCGCAAGGTAGGCCGACATCAGCCCGCTCGCCGCCGCGTGCGCGCAGTGCAGTTGCTTCGAGTCGGCCGCGTCGCGCAAAAACTCCCATACGCCGGCCGACTGCGTGCCGGCCGAGCCGAAGGCGTGCAGCATCTGCTGCGGCGTGAGGTCCAGCAGGCGGCCGACCGCTGCTGCAGCGGCGAGCGTGCCCGCCGTCGCGGTCGTGTGGAAGGTCTTGTAGTGCGAGCGGCCGAGAAATTCGCCGACGCGGATGCCGACCTCATAGCCCGCGACCACCGCGGTGAGCAGTTGCGCGCCGCTCGCGCCGACGCTCTGCGCCACGGCCAGCGCGGGCGCGATGACGACGGCGGCCGGGTGGAACACCGAGCCGTTGTGCACGTCGTCCTGCTCCACGAAGTGCGAGGCCGCCGCGTTGACGAGCGCCGCGAACACCGGCGAGGTGGTGCGGCGCGAGGTCAGCAGCTCGCTGGGCCCCTCGGCGGGGCCCATCATCTGCGCGAATCGTTCGATGCTGCGCACCGGCCGTGCGGTGCGCGCGGCGAGCACGGAGCCCAGCCAGTCGAGCATCAGGTCCTCGGTGCGGCGAAGCACGGGGGCGGGGATGGCGTCGAACCTCAGCTCGGCGGCGAAGGTCGCGAGCACCTTGCTCGGGTGGTCCACAGCGTTCATGGCAATCGCATCCCTCATTTAGAACGAGCGGGGCAGGCCGAGCATGTGCTCCGCCACGTAGCTCAGGATCAGGTTGGTGGAGATGGGCGCAACCTGATACAGCCGCGTCTCGCGGAACTTGCGCTCGATGTCGTATTCGCAGGCGAAGCCGAAGCCGCCGTGGAACTGCAGGCAGGCGTTGGCCGCCTCCCAACTCGCCTTGGCCGCCAGGTACTTAGCCATGTTGGCCTGTGCGCCACAGGGCTGGTGCGCGTCGAACAGGCGGCAGGCTTCATAGCGCATCAGGTTCGCTGCTTCCACTTCGATGAACGCTTCGGCGATCGGAAACTGCACGCCCTGGTTCTGCCCGATCGGGCGGCCGAACACCACGCGCTCCTTGGTGTAGGCCGTTACCCGGTCGATGAACCAGTAGCCGTCGCCGATGCACTCCGCGGCGATCAGCGTGCGCTCGGCGTTGAGCCCGTCGAGGATGTACTTGAAGCCCTGGCCTTCCTCGCCGATCAGGTTCTCGGCCGGAATCTCGAGGTTCTCGAAGAACAGCTCGTTGGTCTCGTGGTTCACCATGTTCAGGATGGGCTGCACCGTCAGTCCCTTGCCGATGGCCTCGCGCAGGTCGACGATGAAGATCGACATGCCTTCGGACTTCTTCCTCACGTCGGCCAGCGGCGTGGTGCGCGCCAGCAGGATCATCAGGTCCGAATGCTGGATGCGCGAGATCCACACCTTCTGCCCGTTGATGACATAGCGGTCGCCCTTCTTCACGGCCGTGGTCTTGATCTTGGTGGTGTCGGTGCCGGTGGTGGGTTCGGTCACGCCCATCGACTGCAGGCGCAGTTCCCCGTTGGCGATCTTCGGCAGGTAGGCGCGCTTCTGCGCCTCGCTGCCGTGGCGCAGCAGCGTGCCCATGTTGTACATCTGGCCGTGGCAGGCGCCGGAGTTGCCGCCGCGGCGGTTGATCTCTTCCATGATGACCGAGGCCTCGGTCAGGCCCAGGCCGGAGCCGCCGTACTCCTGCGGGATCAGCGCGGCCATCCAGCCGGCCTTGGTGAGCGCGTCGACGAATTCCGCGGGGTAGCCGCGCGCCTCGTCGATCTTGCGGAAGTAGGCATCGGGAAACTGCGTGCACAGGTCGCGCACGGCGTCGCGGATGTCGGGGAAGTTCTTGTCGTTGGCGTTGTTCATTGTTTGCTGCTGCTCAGTCCCGGCGCGGGCCGCCGGCTTCCTTCTCCACGCGCTGCCAGATCTCGACCGCCATCGGATCGTCGATCTCCTCGAGGATGTGGCCCACGAGGCCGATGGCGCGCGCCATCACGCCGAAGCCGCGGATGATCTTCCACGGAAAGCCGAATTCGGCCGCGATCGCGCCGATGGCACCGGTCGCGTTGATCGGTAGCGATTTGCCCGACACGCGCTCGGCTTCCTCCTGCACCGCCTGCATCAGCGCGACATAGTGGCTCGACAAGCCGTTCTCCGCCGCGATCTGGAACAGCCGCGGCGTGCGCGGGTCGATGGGCTTGTGCAGCGGATGGCCCAGCCCCGGCACGATCTGCTTGCGCGCGCGATGATCGGCCACGATGTCCTTCGCCATGTCGGCGAGCGGGCGCGTGGGCTTCTCGCCGAAGGGAATTGCTTCGTAAAGCATCTTCGCCGCGCCCTCGGTGCTGCCGACGAACACCGTGCCCAGGCCGCAAAGACCCGCTGCCACAGCGGCTTGCAGCGCTTCGGGGGCGCCCGCATACGTGAGGCGCGCAGCCAGCGCGCTGGGTGTAATGCCGTGCTCCACCAGCGTGACGACGATGGCGTTGAAGGTGACGGATTCCTGCGGCGTCGGGATGCGGCCCGTGAGTTCCAGGAAGGCCATGTCGCCGAGGTTCAGGTGGCCGAGGATTTCCGAAGGTAGGTCGCGCCCGCGCACGGTGATCTTGTCCGGCGTGCTGTGACCCAGCTCGGTGTGCAGGGATTTCTTGATCTTGGTCATGGCGCCGAATCTAGCCCTCCATCGCGCGAGGCGGCTGCGTGATTGCAAAACCCTCCCTTCGGCAAATGCGAATGCCGCCCGGCGGGGCCTTCTGTCACGCTGCGGCGATGGACTTCGAATCACTTTCGGCGATGCGCGAAGCGGCGCTCGACTACTTCGTTCGCAGCCGCGCCATCCAGCGGCGGCGCGAGCGCATGGAACAAGCTGATGCCGATGAGGCGCACGGTTGGCGCGCAATCGCCGAGCTCGGCTGGCCCGGCATGCTGGCTCCCGAATCGGCCGGCGGTCTTGCACTGGAGCTCGACGGCGCAGCGGAAATCCTGCGGGCCGCGGGCGAGCATGTGGCACCCGAGCCGCTGCTGGCCGTGGCAGGCCTCAGTGCGCTGCTGCTGGCGCGGCTCGGTACGCCGGGCGCGAACGCCTTGCTCGCCGAACTGGTTACAGGCCGCAGCCTGCCCGCGCTGGCATGGCAGGAGAGCGCTGGCGACCTCAGCGCCGTGCCGCTGGCCTGCGGCTGCGAGCCGCGGCCCGGCCACATTGGCGGCGTGCTGCTGCAGGGCGAAAAGCTCATGGTGCTGCCCGGCGCGGGCGCCAGCGGCTGGCTGGTGTCGGCGCGCGGCGACGACGACGCGGTGCTGCTGTGGGTGCCGCGCGGCACCGAAGGCGTGACGGAGGCGCTGGTGCCGCTGGTCGATGGTGGCCAGGCCTCGAACCTGCGCTTCGAGCAGGTCGCCTTGCCGCCGGAGGCCGTGCTGGCCGAAGGGCCGGCTGCGCAGGATGCCTTGCGCCATGCACTCGCGGCCGGCCAGATCCTTCAATCCGCCGAACTGCTGGGTGCGGGGCAGGCCATGCTGGCGCAGACGCTGGCCTACCTGCGCACGCGCTCCCAGTTCGGCAAGCCCATCGGCAGCTTCCAGGCGTTGCAGCACCGTTGCGTCGACATGTTCATCCATCTCGAAGTGGCGCAGGCCACGCTGAACGAGGTGCTGGCGGTGGCAGGGCAGGGGTTGACGGTCGACCGGCTCGAAGCGGAGGCAAGCCGCGTCAATGCGCGCTGCACGGCCGCCGCGCTGCAGGCTTCGCGCACCTCGGTGCAACTGCATGGCGCCATCGGCTATACGCAGGAGTGCGACCTGAGCCTGTTCTACAAGCGGGTGCTGTGCCTGTCGGCGTGGCTTGGGAATGTCAGTGCGCATCAGCGGCGGCATGCCGTGCTGGCTGGAGATGCCGAAGCGACCACGGGCGCGGCCACCTGGAAAGGCGAGTTCCCGCGCACGGCAGACTGGTCCACCATGCCCGAGGCCGAGTTCCGCCGCATGGTGCACGCCTTCCTGCAGCAGCGCTATCCGCAGCAGCTGCGCTACCTCTCGCACCGCGCACGCTGGAGCGAGATGCGCGAGTGGTACCTCACGCTGTCGGCGCAGGGCTGGATCGCGCCCGCCTGGCCGCAGGCGCACGGCGGCATGGGCCTGCCCGCCGACAAGCTCATCGCGTGGATCGAGGAGCTGGAGCAGTACGGCGTGGCGCGCGCACCCGACCAGGGCATCGTGATGATCGGGCCGCTGCTCATCCAGCACGGCACGACCGAACAGCAGCAGCGCTTTCTGCCGCGCATCTTGAGCGGCGAGCATGTGTGGTGCCAGGGCTATTCGGAGCCCAACGCCGGCTCCGACCTCGCGGGCCTGCGCACCGAAGCCCTGCCCGCGCGCGATGCGCAGGGCGATCACTTCGTGGTCAACGGCCAGAAGATCTGGACCACGCTCGCGCAGGACGCCAACCACATCTTCATGCTGGTGCGCACCGACAAGGAGGCGCGCAAGCAGGAGGGCATCAGCTTCCTGCTGTGCGACCTGCGCACACCGGGCATCACCATCCGGCCGATCCGCACGCTGGCGGGCGAGCCCGAGTTCTGCGAAGTGTTCTTCGACAACGTGCGCGTGCCGGCCGAGAACCTCGTGGGCAAGCTGCACGGCGGCTGGACCATCGCGAAGGCGCTGCTGGGCTTCGAGCGCATCTTCCTCGGCAGCCCCAAGCAGTCGCAGTACGCGCTGGGTCAGCTCGCGCGGCTGGCGCAGGCGCGGCGCCTGTTCGCCGACCCGGTGTTCGCGCAGCGCTTCGCAGCGCTGCGGCTGGACGTGCTCGACCTGTCGGCGGCGTACACGGGCTTCGCGAACATCGTGCGTGCGGGCAAGCCGCTGCCGGCTTCGGTGTCGCTGCTGAAGATCTGGGCCAGCGAGACCTACCACCGCATCGGCGCGCTGCTGGTCGAAGCGGGCGACGAGCAGGGCGCCGTGGCCGGCGACCAGGTGCTCGACGGCCAGACCTTCAACGTGCTCGCGCCGCTCATCGGCTCCACGGCCGCAATGATCTACGGCGGCACCAACGAGATCCAGCGCAACATCCTCGCGCGGCAAGTCCTCGACCTGCCGGCGTGAGCGACGCAGCCGCCAAAGCAATTCATAACAGGAGACAACGCTCATGACCTCGATCGACTTTTCGCGCCGGCAATGGGTGGCCGCGCTGGCGGGCAGCGCGGCGCTGGCCGCCGTGCCCCATCGCGCCTTCGCGCAGCAGTCCTTGCCGTCCCTCATCAAGCTCGTGGTCGGCTATTCCGCGGGCGGCCCGGTGGACGGCGCCGCGCGCCTGCTCGCGCCCGCGCTGAGCCAGGCACTCGGGACGCAGGTCATCGTCGACAACCGGCCCGGCGCCAGCGGCTCGCTCGGCGGCGACGCGGTCGCGAAAGCACAGCCCGATGGCGCGACGCTGTTCTTCGGGGCGAGCCCGACCATCACCATCAACCCGAACGTGCAGCGCCACATGGCCTTCGATCCGATGAAGGACCTGACGCCCATCGCGCCGCTGGTGGACTACACCAACGTGCTCGTGGTCAACAACGAAGTCCCGGTGCACAGCGTGGCCGAGCTGCTGGCCTATGCGAAGGCACGGCCCGGCAAGGTGTTCTATGGCTCGGCGGGCGTGGGCGCGTCCAACCACCTGAGCGGCGCGCTGCTCGAGAAGATGACCGGCGTGCAGCTCACGCACGTGCCCTACAAAGGCAGTGCGCCCGCGCTCGCCGACGTGATGGCCGGCACCGTGACCATGATGTTCGACATCATCGCCACCTCGAAGCCCTTCATCCAGACCGGCAAGGTGCGCGCGCTGGCCGTCACCTCGCGCCAGCGCAACCGCATGCTGACCGAGGTGCCGACGATGATCGAATCGGGCGTGCCGGGCTACGACGTGGGCGGCTGGTTCGGCCTGTACGGTCCGGCGCGCATGGACCCGGCGCTGGTGGCGCGCATGAACGCCGCTGTGCAGAAGATGCTCGCGCGCGAGGACATCGCGAGCCGGCTGCGCGAGCAGGGCTACGACGTGTGGTCCGGCGCGGCCGACCTGCTGGCGGCCAAGGGCAAGTCCGACCGCCAGCTCTGGGCGACCGCGTCCAAGGGCATCGAGGCGGAATAGCCGATGCGCCGCATCCACAGCCTGCTGGAAGAACGCGCGACAAGCACGCCCGATGCCGTTTTCCTCTTCGAGCCTGCGGGCACGACGACCTATGCCGCGCTGCAGGCGATGGTCGACGTTGCCGCGCAAGACCTGCTGGCCGCCGGCGTGCGGCCGACCGACCGCGTGGTGCTGGTGGCCGAGAACTGCGCGGCGCACATCGCGCTGCTCATGGCCTGCAGCCGCGTCGGTGCATGGTCGTGCGGCGTGAATGCGCGCATGTCGCCGGGCGAGATCGCTGCCATCGTCGAGCGCGCCGATGCCCGTGTCTGCTGCTTCACGGCCGCCGCCTCCGAAGCCGCTGAAAAGCATGCGCAGAGGGCCGGTGCAACGGCCGCGGCGCTCGGTGGCGTGATGCGCTCGGCCGTGCGTGCCGAAGCGCGCACCGAGCCCGATCCGGCATTGGCCGACACGGCCGCCATCATCTTCACTTCCGGTACCTCGGGCACGCCCAAGGGCGTGATGGTGTCGCACCGCGGGCTGCTGCACTTCGGCCGCGTGTCGGCCCAGGTGCGCGCCCTGGGCGAGCGCGACCGCGTCTATGCCTTCCTGCCGATGACGCACATCTTCGGCATCGGAACGGTGTTGATGGCTGCGCTCACGGGCGGCGCGGCGCTGGTGCTGCGCGGCAGCTTCTCGCCGGCCGACGTGCTGCACGCGCTGGCGCACGAGCAGGTGTCGAACCTGCTCGGGCCGCCGACGATGTATGCGCGGCTGCTGGCGCACATCGAGGCGGAGGAGGCCGCGCCGTGCTTTCCGCAACTGCGCTACGTCTACACCGGCTCCGCGCCGCTCGACCCGGCGCTCAAGCAGCGCGTGGAGCAGCTGTTCGGGCAGCCGCTGCACTATGGCTACGGGCTGTCGGAGTACGCGGGCTCGGTGTTTCTCACACGCACCGAGTCGCCGCGCGCCGACACCGCGGCGGGGTATGCGGTGGAGGGGGGCGAGGCCCGTATCGTGACCCTCGACGGCAACGACGCCGCACCCGGCGCCACCGGCGAGATCTGGCTGCGCGGGCCCGGCCTCATGCTCGGCTACTTCCGCGACGCCGCCGCCACGGCGCAGGTGATGCGACCCGGCGGCTGGTATGCCACCGGCGATCTCGGCCGCTTCGGCGAGGACGGCGCGCTGTTCGTGGTCGGGCGGCTGAAGGAAATGATCATCCGCTCGGGTTTCAACGTCTATCCGGCGGAGATCGAGGCCGTCGTCGGCCGCTTCGACGGCGTGCACCTGTGCGCGGTGGTCGGCGTGCCCGAGGCCGATGGCAACGAACAGGTCGTCGCTTTCGTCGAGCTAAAGGCCGGCGCGGTGCTCGATGAAGCGGCGCTGCGCGCGTACCTCGTCGAACACCTGTCGCCCTACAAGCGCCCGGCCCGCATCGAGGTGATCGATGCAATGCCCACCACCGCCAACGGCAAGCTGCTCAAGCGCGAACTGCAGGCGCGCTGCGGGCCGGCCGCGGGCTGATTTCAGCTGAAGATCGCGGCCTGCGAAGGCCTGGAGGTAGGGGCCGGGCCCTGTGCCGGCGCCATCGTAGGCACGCTCCTACACCCGGGGGGGGGAGGTGGGGCCGATACTTGTTATTCCCCCTCGTTTCAGGAAGTACCCGTGACCGTGCCGATGAACCCGACGCCCGTGGCCGCTGCGAAATGAAGTTCTCGCCGAGTGCGCGCAGCTGGATTGCCGCCGGTGTGCGCCACGAATTGCTCACGCGCGCGCTGCCCGCCCTGCGGCACGACATGGCGGCACCTGTCTCGGTGGTCCGCATGGCGCTGCTGATGCTCAAGCGGCAGGTCGGCGCAGCCACCATCGACGCCGCCGCCTGCGAAGAGCGCGTGGCGCTGATCGACAATCAGGTGTCCGAACTGGTCGAGGCCATCCGCTCCCTGCGCGACTGGGAGCTGGCCACCACGGATGACGGCATCACCCGCAGCGCGCTGGTGGCGCAGTGCGTGGCCCTGATGCGCTCTGCCTTCGACCTGCACGGCGTGACGCTCGATGCGGACGCCTCGCTGGACCCGCAGGAAGACGAGCATCGCTGGCCCGCCGCGGCTGCGCTGCGCTACCTGTTCCTCGGTGCGCTGGGCTACCTGCACGACGGCGCGGCCGAGGCCGGGGCGATCCGGGTCGAGGCGGACGGCGCCAACGCGCTGCGCCTCACGGCCCTGCCGCGCGAACCCGGCGGCACGCATGCCGTGCTCGACGCGCACCGTGCGCCGCGTGCGCTGGCCATCGACGCCGTCGCATTGCAGAACCTGGCCGAAGACCTCGGCTACGCCGTGGCGTTGGAAGGCGACAGCGTGCGCCTCGTGCTCGCGACCGGCAACTGAGTCTTTCCGCGTTTGCGCGCCGCATGGCCGCGCCGCTGCGCGCGCAGGAAGGCCAGCAGCCGCCGCTCGGCCGCATGCAGCCCGCGCGAGGGCTTGGTGGTGCGGTGCGCGGCGATCTTCTCGAACAGCACACCCGTGGCCTCGTCGCCATCCGAGAGCGCGCTGCCCAACGCCAGCACCGCCGGATGCACGTAGGCCTTCTTGCAGACCGCCGGCGTGTTGCCCAACTGCCTGGCGACGGCAGCCAGGATGTCCTTGGCGCTGTAGCGGCTGCCGTCGGTAGCGACGCGGCCCGGTTCGCAGGCCAGCAAGGTGAGCTCCAGCGCCTGCACCGTGCCGTGCCAGGTGCGGAAGTCCTTGGCGGTGAAGCGCTCGCCCTGCGCGGCCTCGGCCAGGTAGTCGTTCACGTCGGTGGACGAGATGCCGCGCAGTTCGCCGTCCTCGTCCTCGTACTGGAACAGCGCCTGCCCCGGCAGCTGCTGGCATTGCCGCACCACCCGGGCCACGCGCGGATCGTCGAGCTTCGCCTCGTGCATCACGCCGCTCTTGCCCCGGAAGCGCAGCCGCAGCGCCTGGCCCTGCACGGCGGCGTGCCGGCTGCGCAGCGTGGTGAGGCCGTAGGAGCCGTTGCTGTTCGCGTATTCCTCGTTGCCCACGCGCAGCAGCGTGGTGTCGAGCAGGCGCACCACCGCCGCGAGCACCTGGGTGCGGTCGGGCGTCTTGCGGCCTTTCGTCGACCGCAGGTCGCGCGCCACGCGGGCGCGGATGCGCGGCAGCGCGAGCGCGAAGGCTTCGAGGCGATCGAACTTGGTTTCGTCCTTCATCGAGCGCCAGTCGGCGTGGTAGCGGTACTGCTTGCGCCCGCGCGCGTCGATGCCTGTGGCCTGCAGATGGCCGTTGGGCAGCGGGCAGATCCACACCTGGGTGTAGGCGGGCGGGATGGCCAGCATGCGGATGCGCGCGATCTCGTCCACGTCGCGCAGCCACTGTCCATTGGCGTCGCGGTAGCGGAAACGCTCGCCGTGCTTCAGGCGGCGGATGCCGGGCATGCCGGGGTTCACGTAGACGAGGCCGTTGGCGATGGGCGTCGGCTTCAAAGGCGGCTTGGCAGGAGGGGAAGAGGCCGGCATGGGGTTTGCGTGGTGGCGTGACATCGCGCTTTTGCCAGCATCGACAATCGCCGGTTGTAGGACGCCGCAAGCGCCCTCGGTGCGGCAGGCGCGCTTGTGCGCCTGCGCCGCCTTCTTCTTCTTTCCTCTTGAACGGGTTCCAGAATGACTTCTTCCAGGTCCACGCTTTTCACCGCCCGCTGGCTGGCGGTGCCTGCCGCAGCGCTGTTGTTCACGGCCTGCGCGTCCACCACTTCCACTCCGACCGCCTCGGCCCCGGGCGCGCCCGTGAAGGTCAAGGTCTTCGTCGCCGCCATGTTCGAGATCGGCCAGAACACGGGCGACCGCGCCGGCGAGTTCCAACATTGGTACGAACGCTACTGGAAGGGCGCCAAGCCCATTGCGGTGCCCGGTGCGCTGCAGCCTGTGTACTGCAATGCCGACGGCGTGTGCGGCGCGGTGCTCGGCATGGGCAAGGTCAACTCGTCGTCGTCGATGCAGGCGATCCTGCTGAACCCGCAGTTCGACTTCTCACAGAGCTACTACGTGATTTCCGGCGTGGCCGGCACGCCGCCTTCGCGCGGCACCATCGGCGAAGTGAGCTGGGCCACCTGGCTGGTCGACTACGACCTCGGCCACCGCTGGGCCCCCGAGGAGAACAAGCCCGGCGAGCCGACCTTCATGCCGCGCAAGGGCTACGAGGAGTACCGCCGCTTCAAGCTCAACCCCGACCTCGTGAGCTGGGCCATGAGGCTCTCGGCCGACACGCCGCTCAAGGATTCGGACGGCGCGCGCAAGTACCGCCTGCGCTACCCCGACGCCGCGGCCCGCCGCGCGCCTTTCGTCGGCACCGGCACGCACATGACCGGCGACACCTTCTTCCATGGCCCCGGCATGTCGAAGCAGGCGCAATACATCGCCGGGCTCTACGGCGCCGACGACTACGTCATCACCGAAATGGAAGCCGCCGCCATCACCCTCGTGATCAAGCGCACGCACGGCACCGACCGCGTGATGAGCCTGCGCGGCGCGGTCAACTTCGACCAGGGCAGCCCGAAGGAAACCACGCTGCAGCACCTGGACCCGGCGCCGGGCGAAACGGCCGGCGGCTTCGCGGAGACGGTGGAGAACATCGAGCTGGTGGGCTCGCGCGTGGTCGATCACATCGTGACCAACTGGCCGAAGTGGCAGGGCGGCGTGCCGAAGCCCTGAGCGGGTTCAGGGCCGTGAAGGCTTCAGGTGCCATGTCACCGTGAAGTCGAACGGCGTCCAGCGGCTGACGGTGACGCCTGCCTGCCGCAGCCCGCGGCCGGTCCAGGTGTTGCAGGTCTCGAAGAGGTGATAACCGCCTTCGGCTTCGTAGAAGGCGTCGTCGTCGCCGTAGTGCGCGCCGGCGATGGGTGAGGCATGGCCCGAGGGCAGGGCGGCGCGCACGTAGCCGACCAGTTGTGCGTACTGTGCGTGCGAGAGCGGCAGGCTGTAGGCCCCGCGCGCCAGCTGTTCGCGCCGCAGGTAGCCCACATGCATCAGCGCGCGGTTGCCGCCCGACAGCGCCCCGAAGGCGCGCGCCGCCGTCAGGTCGCCCCAGGTGGGCGTGTTCAGGTAGAACTCGCGGTCGCCCCAGCCGATGGCGATGAATTCGGCATCGGGCGGCGGCGCCCTGAAGTCTTTCAGCGGAAACACCTGCAGCCAGTCGATGGTGGCCGAGCGGATCGGGAACACGTAGTCGGTGTGCACGCCGTTGCTCAGCACCCAGGCCTGTACGTCGCCCGGTGCATCGTCCGCAGGCCTCGCATTGGCGGGCCAGAACACCAGCGCGCAGGCCACGATCAGGTAGAGGCCTGTCAGCGCGACGAAGCCCAGCAGCGTGAAGGCGATGCGGCGCAGCCAGCGTTTCGCCACGGCGTTTTCAGAACAGCGACGCGGTGGTCGATGTGGGCTCCGGTGCCGCGCGGTGCGCGCCGGTCCCGGTGGGCGCGAGCGCCTCAGGGCTGCCCGCCTTCGCCAGCGCGCCCACGCGCACGCCCAGCAGCCGCAGCGGGCGCTCCAGCGGCACGCGCTTGAGGCACAGGCCGCCCGTGTGGCGGATGGTCTTCGCGTCGGACGTGAAGCGCTCGATGGTCTGGTCGCGCGTGGCGATCTTGAAGTCGTCGTAGCGCAGCTTGATGCCGATGGTCTTGCCCACGTAACCCTTGCGCTGCAGGTCGGCGGCCAGCTGCTCGCACAGGTGGGTGAAGATCGCGCCCAGCTCGGCGCGGTCGCGCACGGCGTGCAGGTCGCGGTCGAAAGTGGTCTCGCGGCTCATCGACACGGGTTCGCTCTCGGTCACCACCGGCCGGTTGTCGCGGCCCCAGGCCACCTCGTGCATCCACGCGCCCGTGGCCTTGCCGAAGGTGGCAACGAGCCAGTCGCGGTCGCGCGCCGCGAGCTGGCCCACGGTCTCGATGCCGAAGCGCTTGAGCTTCTCGTCGGCCTTCGGCCCGATGCCGTTCACCTTGCGGCAGGGCAGCGGCCAGATGCGCGTTTCGAGGTCGTGCTCGTAGACCACCGAGATGCCGTTGGGCTTGTTGAACTCGCTCGCCATCTTGGCGATGAGCTTGTTGGGCGCCACGCCGATGGAGCAGGTCAGGCCGGTGGCGTCGAAGATGGCGGTCTGGATCAGCCGAGCCAGCGAGCGCCCGCCGTCGCGCTGGCCGCCGGGCACGTCGGTGAAGTCGATGTACACCTCGTCCACCCCGCGGTCTTCCATGAGCGGGGCGACCTCCAGGATGATGTTCTTGAAGGCGCGCGAATAGCGCCGGTACTCGTCGAAGTCCACCGGCAGGATGATGGCCTGCGGGCACAGCTTGGCGGCCTTCATGAGCCCCATGGCCGAGCCGATGCCGAACTGCCGCGCGGGATAGGTGGCGGTGGTGATCACGCCGCGGCCCGTGTAGTCCTTCAGCAGCGGAAAGGCCGCGACCGGAATGTCGGCCAGCGTGCCGCCCTCGGGCAGGTCGCGGATGGCCTCGTCCACGCGCCGCCTGCCGCCGCCGATCACCACCGGCAGGCCCTTGAGCTGCGGATAGCGCAGCAGCTCGACCGACGCGTAGAAGGCGTCCATGTCGAGGTGGGCGATGCGGCGCATCGGAGGGGATGTCGGGGGCTCGGAACTCACGTTGACGATTGTCTCGCGCTCCGGCGGTGTTCGCCTGCCGGGCGACTGCGTGCAAGAATGCGGCCGATTGCAGATGGACCCTCCGATGGCATGGGAAAGGGAAATGGCATGGATGACGAAGTCGAAGGCTTGAGCATCGCGCTGACGCCGGTGCAGATGGCCGCGGTACTGGGCGGGCAGGACGTGCCCGAATCCGCGAGCTGGAGCAACCGGCTCTGGGGCACCGTGGGGCTGGTGGGCGGTGTCGTGGAACTGGTCGGCGCCGGCGTGCTCTGCGTCGCACCCGAACCCACGATGGTGACCAAGGCCGGCTGCGTGGTGCTGGGCGTGCACAGCTTCGACACCATGGCGACGTCGGGCCGCCAGATCTGGACCGGCACGCCGCAGCGCACGGCCACCGCCGTGACCGCCAGCTCGGCGGCCGAGGCGCTGGGCGCTTCGCGCGACACGGCCGATGGCATCGGGCTTGCGGTGGATGTGGCGGTGCCGCTGGTCGTGGCATCGGGGCTGGGAGCCGCACGCATCGTCGCCGTGATGCGCGGCGGCCGTATCCGGCTGGTGGAGCACGAGGCTGCAGCGGGATCGAGGCTGGGCGGCCACACCATGGCGCGGCATGTCGGGCAGACCGACGCCCAATTGCTGGCCAGGGTGCGAACCGCCACCCGGCCGGGTCCCAGGGCCGTGTCCACCTTTGGCGACCTTGCCACCGCGGAGCGCGCGATCACCGAGACGCTGCGTGTCAACGCCGCCGCGGTGCGCGCGTGGTCGCGCGGGGCGGCCGCGGGCAGCAAGTCGCCGGAGCTGGAGCACGTGCTGAGCTACGTGGTGGGGCGCGGCGTGCAGTTCGGCAGCACGGCCGTCAATGACCTCTCCGGCGTGCGGATCATCCTCAAGATGGAAAGCTACAACGGCAAGCCGTTCTACATCCTCACGGCCTATCCGATCTGAGCGCCGCGGCGCGGCGCAGCAGGCCTACGGGAAAGAAGGGGCTTCGCCCGTCGTCCACACGTCGGCGCCGAGCTCGCTTGCAAGACGGGCCACGAGCTTCGCGGTGCGCTCGCGCAGCGGGGCAATGCGGGCCTGCAGGCCGGCCCTGGGCAGCGCAACGGCCTGGCCGGGTTCTTCGGAATCGGGGTCGATTTCGCGGATGTAGAGCGTACCGTTGCGAGCCCAGACCTCCACCGCCCAGCCCTGGTCCTGGTCGTCGTAGATATTGCCCTCGTCGTGCCCGGCCACGGCGACGAGGAAGTGGTCCATGGAAGAGAAGGTGTCGTACCAGGGGAAGGACAGGTGCACGTCCGCCTCCTCGTTGTCGAGCCGCAGGTCCATCCAGAAATACTGGCGCACCTGGTGGAGTTTCAATGCGTGCTGCCGGGCCAGCGCGGCCACCTGGCCGTAGTACGCGGCAAGCTCCGCCTCGTGCCCGATGGCCTCCGAGGTGCGCACTCGCAAGCGCTCGGCGCGCTGGAATTCCGGCAATGCGAGCGGCTCGGGCCGCTGGTACGGCGCAGCGTTGAACGCGTCCCACAAATGAAATGCGATCTCGGGCTCCAGCGAGTTGATCGGCTTGGCATCGGCGAACCAGGGTTCCACTTGCGCGCTCCTCTGAATGGTCGAGCGGACGATGTTAGCCCGCGTCGAAGGTCGTGTGCCGCGCGTTGTGCGGCACACCGCGAGTGCTATCTCTCCTCGGGTGGCGCGGTGCTGTCGCCGGCGTCGGGCGGTGCCATCTCGCGCATCAGGCGGTCCACTGCTTCATCGTTCATCGGCTCGGCCGGCGCGAGCGCGGTGGGCGAGGTGCGCAGCCAGCGCGTGGTGGCCGGCAGCGCCATCACCAGCGCGGTCACGGTGGCCAGCACCGCCAGGTAGGGCGCCAGCGCCCGTGCCACCGCGGCCACTGGCGGACGCGGCGCGGCCTGCCCGCGCGCCAGCACCAGCGCATAGCCGAAAGGCGGCAGCAGGAAGCCGGCCTGCAGCACCAGCAGGGTGAGCGTGGCGATCCAGGCCGCGTCGTCGAGCTGCGCGAGCACCGGCGGCATCACGATGGGCACGATCAGGAAGATCAGCTCGAAGGCGTCGAGCACGAAGGCGCATGCCAGCAGCACGGCAAGCACCACCAGGAGCCCGACCATGGGATGCCCCTGCAGCGCCAGCATGAGCCGCGCGATCAGCCCGTCGGTGCCGAAGCCGCGCAGCAGCAGCGAGAAGGTGGTGGCGGCCGCCAGCAGCGCATACAGCGCGCCGGTGAGCGCCATGGCGTCGTCGAGCACCTGCCACAGCACGGGGCGCGTGAGCTGGCGCGACACCACGCCCCAGCCGAGCAGCAGCACGCAGGCGGCGGCCGCGCCCTCGACCGCGCGCACCTTGCCCAGCGTGACCAGCAGGAGCAGCGCGCCGATCAGCAGGGGCACGAGCAGCAGCGTCCAACCTTCGCGCCAATCCATAGGCTCGCGCGGCGCCACGGGTCGGGGCTTGCGCCGTGCGCCGAACCACGCGACCGCGAGCCAGCCGAGCAGCAACGCCGCCGCCGGCACCAGCGCCGCCTGCAGGATGTCCTGCGTGTTGACGATGCGGTTGGCTGCGCCGGCGGCAGCCGTGGGCAGCGCCAGCGCGCGCGCCATGTTCACGCCCTCGGTGTGGGCGCGCAGCATCGCGTCGCCGAGCAGCAGCAACACCAGCGAGGGCGGCACGATCACGCCCAGCGTGCTGGTCACGGCCACGAGCGCGGTGCGCCGTGCCGCGGGCAGGCCTTCGCGTGCCCAGCCCTTGCCGGCGGTGCGCGCGAGCATCAGCAGGCTGGCGCCGACCGAGCCGTTCATCGGCGCGAGCATCAGGCCCAGCACCATGCCGGCCAGCTCGGGTGCCGCGCGTGGCGCGACGAAGGCCAGCGCCTTGCGCAGGCCGTTGTACAGATGCTCGGCCAGCGCCAGCCGGTTGAGCAGCGCTCCCACCAGCGCATAGAGCGCCAGCGCCTGCAGCAGATCGTGCTCCAGCAGGCCGACGATGCGCCACGGCAGGTTCTGCAGCAACGCGACATCGAACGCGCCCAACGCCAGCCCGGCCGCTGCGCCCAGCGTGCACACGCCGAGCAGCACGGCATAGGTCGGCCAGCCGGTGGTCATCATCAGCGCCAGGGCCAGCGCGAGCAGGGCGAGTCCGAGCCAGGCCATCTATTGCCCGGGCAGTCGACGTTCGTGCCAGAGGTCGAGCACGCTTTGCACCGCCAGCAGCACCGCGAGCAGCAGCAGCGCCACCTTGATCATGAAATAGCCGGGGTTGAAGGTGTCGGGGAACAGTTCGAACGCGGCCACCGCGCGCAGCACCGGCACGGTGCCCGTCGCGATCAGGAACAGTGCCCACGGCAGCACGCACAGCGCCGCGCCGATGCGGCGCAGCCGCGCATAGGGCCCGGCGGTGTCGGCGGCCAGGTCGGGCCGCGCCACCAGATGCGCGCCGCGGCGCCCGGCATGCCGCAGCGCCACGGCCACGTACAGCGCGAACAGCCACTGCGCGAGGTCGTTGGCCTGCGTCGGTCCGTTGCCCGAGCCGGCAAGGTCGCGCAGCGGCCATTGCGCGAACAGCAGCAGCGCGATGGCGATGGCGAAGGGCATCGCCGCGCGGTCGACCCAGTCGAGCCCGCGCGGCACCGGTGGCGCGGGGCGGGTCTCTGGTGTTTCGGCCGGTGGTGTCATGCGTGGCGATCCTGTTCCCCGAACCTGACTTCCACCTGTGGGCGCCGCGGGTCATGGCTTGCGTGGTGGAGCATGCCGGTGCCATCATCCGCGCCATGCAAACCGTCGCCTCCATCCTCTGGCGCAGGCTCGATGTACCCGGCCACGACGCCTGCCGCCTCGAACGCAATGCTTCGGCCTGGCAACTCGATGGTGCGGCCGTGTTCCGGCTGGAAGACGGCCGCAACGGCCAGCTGCACTACCGCGTGCGATGCGACCTGCACTGGCACACCCAATGGGGCACGGTGCGCGGCTGGCTCGGCGACTCGGCCGTCGACCTGTCGATCGCCCGTGACGCGCACGGCCGCTGGAAGCTCAACGACGAGGCGGTGCCCGACCTGTCGCACTGCGTCGACCTCGACCTGGGCTTCACGCCCGCCACCAACCTGCTGCAACTGCGCCGGCTCAACCTGGCGAAGGGCGAGGGCGCCGACGCGCCGGCGGCCTGGGTCGACCTCGACGGCGGCGGCGTGCTGAGCGAGCTGATGCAGCGCTACGAGCGGCGCAGCGACACCGAATATGCCTACGAGGCGAAGCGCTTCGACTATGCGGCGACGCTGGGCGTGACGCAAGACAGCTTCGTGCGCGACTATCCGCGGCTCTGGGTCGCCGAAAAGTAACGCCGGAGCGCGAGTCGCGGTTCGCCTGCTCGTCGTCAGCTGGCGAAGCGCCTGCGGTATTCCACGAGGCTCACGCCCAGGCGGCGGCCGAACGCGCGCCTGAAGCCGTCCACGTTCGCATAGCCCACCGCATCGGCCAGCCGCTTGGCCGGCAGGTCTGACTCCTCGGCCAGGCGGCGGGCGGCGTCGATCCTCGCATTCTCGACAAACTCCGCCGGCGTGGTTCCGGTTTCGCCGCGGAAGATGCGCGCGAAGTTCCGCTCGCTCATGCCGGCGCGCAAGGCGAGGGCCGGCACGGACAGGTCGTCCTTGAGGTTCGCGAGCACGTGGTCCTGCACCTCGCGCATGCTGGAGCGCTCCGAGGTCTGTGCCGCCAGGTGGGCGCTGAACTGGCTCTGGCCGCCGGGCCGCTTGAGGAACATCACCAGCTGGCGCGCCACGCTCAGCGCGAGGTCGCGGCCATGGTCTTCCTCCACCATGGCCAGCGCGAGGTCCATGCCGGCCGTGACCCCGGCGGAGGTGAAGAGCTGGCCGTCCCTCACGTAGATCGCGTCCGCCTCGACGCTCGCTAGCGGGTAGTCCGACGCGAGGCGGCCAGCGAGCTTCCAGTGGGTTGCCACGCGCTTGCCGTCGAGCAGGCCGCTGGCGGCCAGCACGAAGGCGCCGCTGCACACCGAGCCATAACGCCGCACGGTGCGGGCCTGACGCCTGAGCCAATCCTGCAGTTGCATGTCGGTCGCCATGTCTTTCACGCGGGGGCTGCCCGCAACGAGCAGGGTGTCGATGGCGCCGCAATGCGTGGCCACCGTGGAATCGACACCCAGCCGCAATCCGCCGCTGCTCTTGAGCATGCCTTCCCCGGTGCCGATCACCTGGACCTGGTAGGCGCGCGGTTTGCCGAGCTGCTGCGATGCCTCGGCGAAGACGTCGGCGGGCCCGGCCACGTCGAGCAGCTGGAAACGGGGGAAAGCGAGGATGGCGACGCGCATGGCAGACAAGGCCCCGGGATTGGCGGAAAACGCCGTGAGTTGGCAAAAACGACGGTGGGAGTCTGGCGGAAAATACAAACTAATGCAAATCCAGACAAGGGCATCCGACATGCAAAACCAAGCTCTGAATCCTTCTTCACCGGCCATTGCGTCGATCGCGCCTCGCGCGCAAGCCTCCGTGCGCAATCTCCCGGTCAACCTGTTCGCCTCGGTGATGGGCCTTACCGGACTGGCCCTCGCATGGCGGCTCGCGCACGACAGCCTGGGTGCGCCGGCCATCGTCGGCGAGGCCGTCGGGGCGTTCGCGCTGGGCGTCTTCGTGCTCATCTCGATGGGCTACCTGGCAAAGCTCGTGAGGCACCCGCAGGCGGTGCAGGCGGAATTCCACCACCCCGTGGCGGGCAACTTCTTCGGCACCATCGCGATTTCCGTCCTGCTGCTGTCGGCCGTCGTGGCGCCGTACAGCGCGCCCCTGGCGCACCTCGCGTGGACCGTGGGGCTGCTCGCGACCCTGGTACTGAGCTTCGTCGGCCTGTCGAGGCTGCTGAAGGGGCAGGTGGATGCCTCGCTCGCCGTGCCGGCCTGGATCATCCCGGGCGTGGCCACGCTCGACATTCCCGTCACCGGCGCGCACATGCCGATGGCATGGGCGCCCGAACTCAATCTGGCCGCCGGCGCGGTCGGCGCGGTGCTGGCGCTCGTGCTCTTCACGATGATCATCGGCCGGCTGGTGCATCGCGACCCGCTCGCTCCCGCCATGGAGCCGTCGCTGATGATCCTGGTGGCGCCCTTTGCGGTGGGCTTTCTCGCGTACACCAACATCGTCGGCGAGATCGACCGCTTTGCCTCGCTGCTCTTCTACTTCGGCCTTTTCATGTTCGCGGTGGTCGCGCCGAAGGTGTTCCGCCGCGGCGCCACGTTCTCGCCGAGCTGGTGGGCGATCGGCTTCCCGTTGGCCGCGCTCGCCAATGCCGCGCTGAAGTACGCCGGGTCGCGCGCGAGCGAGCCGCTCTGGGTGATTGCCATGGCGCTGCTGGTCGCGCTCAACCTGGCGCTGGCGGTTCTCACGGTGAAGACCGTGCGGATTGCGCTCAACGGGAAGCTGTTCGCCTGAGCCTCAGACATGGGCGTTCGCCCCGCGCGCAACGACCATCCAGCAGGCCGCAGTCAGGCGGACCTCATCGCCGTGCACGTAGGGCTCGAAGGCGGCGCGCACCGTGTCGATGACCTGCACGCGCGTGCGCTCGTCCGCCTGTTGAAGGGCAAGGCCGACGGGACCGAGCCGGCTCAGGTAGCCGGGCAGCGCCGTCCCGGGCATCGTGCAGGGCACGTCGATGGGCTGGATGTCGATGCCGGCCCAGCCGCTCTCTTCGAGGATCGCATGGACCCGCTGCCTGTCCGCGAAGGCGAACTGGCCTGGCGCGTCCGGCCGGCGGGCAGGGAGGTTCGGCAGCAGTGGTGCGGCGGCGCGCTCCGCGGTCGTCATGAACGGGTTCTCCGCCGCACTGCGCCAGGCGATGAACCGCAGTTCGGCGCCTTCTCTCGCGGCCCGCAGCAGGTTCGCGAAGGCCTGCACGGGCTCGTCGAAGAACATGACGCCGAAACGCGACATGATGCGGTCGAAGCTCGCGGGCTCCAACGCGTGGGTCTGCGCATTGGCGCAGACGAAGCGTGCCGGCGTGCCTTCGCGTTCGGCGCGGATCCGGGCAGCGGCGATCATCGGCTCCGAGATGTCGATGCCGACACAGCCGCCTTCGCTGCCCTGCCGCCGCGCGACGGCGAGCGTGGTGCTGCCCGTGCCGCAGCCAACGTCGAGCACACGGCTCGCGGGGTTGGTGGACACTGCTTCGACGAGCAGGTCTTCGAGCGGCTGGAACAGGTGATCGAGCGTGGCCTGCGCGTCGACCCAGGCGCGCCCGGCCAGGCCGTTCCAGAGCCTGGCCTGTTCGTCGCCGGGCTGTTGTGTGGCTTCCATGGTCGTTTCCTTGTGCTTGCCTTCGGGAGGCGGAAACCGCACTATGCAAGTTCAAGTCGACTTGAGGTCAAGAGGGTGATGAAGCATCTGGATATCGGCGAGGTCGCGCAACGCTCCGGCGTGCCCGCCTCCACGCTGCGCTACTACGACGAAAAAGGCCTCGTCGCCTCCACGGGCAGGCAAGGCCTGCGCCGCCTGTTCGATCCCGGCGTGCTGGAGCGGCTCGCGCTGATCGCGCTGGGGCGTGCCGCCGGCTTTTCGCTGGACGAGATCGCGCGCATGTTCGGGCCCGACGGGCAGCCGCGCATCGACCGGGTGATGCTCACGGCCAAGGCGGACGAACTCGACCGCACGATCCGCAGCCTGAGCGCCATGCGCGACGGCCTGCGGCACGCCGCTGTGTGCCGCGCGCCCAGCCACATGGAATGCCCGACCTTTCGCCGCATCCTCGAGGCTGCGGCGTCCGGGGCCATCGGCGGGCGAAGGAAGAAGGCCCCGAAGTAATCAGGCCGCGTTCGCCATCAACGACAGGTCGCGCGCCGCCTGCAGCATCAGCTCGCGCGCGCGGTCCAGCGACGGGATCGCATGGCGGTCGATGCGCCGGATGTACGGCGTGGTGAGCACCGCCAGCGCATGCCCGTGCGGGCCGAAGATGGGGCACGAGATGTCGATCACGCCGAAGTACTGCAGGCTCTCGCGCTGCCGGTAGCCCGTAGCGCGCACGGCCTCGAGCATGTGCTCCAGCTCGTCGGGCGGGATCTGCACCTCGCCGTCGAGCGCCACGTGCTCGGCCACCATCTGCCGGCGCCGCTCGTCCGATTCGCAGGCCAGCAGCACCTGGCCCGAGCCGGTGTCGAGCAGGTTCACGCGCGTGCCGGGCCGCACCGTCATGCTGCTCGCCGCCGGGCTGTTGACCTGCGCCACGATCTGGACGTTGCCCCGGTCGTACACGCCGAGGTGGCAGGACTGCTCGGCTTCCTTCACGTAGCGGTCCATCACCGGCAGCGCCTGCGTGACCAGCCGGTGGTTCGGCGGGTAGCGGTGCGCCAGGTCGAACATCTTCAGGCTCAGGCTGTAGCGGTCGCCGGCGAGCGAACGCAGCACGTACTGGCGCGCCACCAGCCGTTCGAGCATGCGGTAGATCTCGCTCGGGCCACGGTCCAGCGCTTTCACGATCTCGCCGCGCGTCAGGCCCTCGGGTTGGTCCGCCAGCAGTTCGAGGATGTCCAGGCCCTTGTCGAGCGCGGGTGCGCGGTAGCGGTCCTGCTCTTCGGTCGGCTTGCTCAAGATGTCTGGATGGATAGATTTGTTCACGTATGAATTTCAACAGCAGACCCATCTTTTTGCAAGTTTGGTTCTACGGGTAAGCACTCATCAAGTGGGCTTGACGTCAAAAGTTCGTCTGTAAATACTATGTTCACAAATGGACTAAGAAGCAAGACCTTCGGCAGGACTCCCGCTGCCCGCGACCCACATGATTCAGCGCATCGACTCGCATCAGCATTTCTGGCGGCCCGCGCGCGGCGACTACGCGTGGCTGCGTGCGGACGTGCCCGCCCTGGCGCCGCTGGTGCGCGACTTCCTGCCCGAGCATCTCGTGCCGCTGCTGCAAGCACATGGCATCGGGCGGACCGTGCTGGTGCAGGCGGCCGACTCGGAAGCCGAAACGGATTTCATGCTCGAACTGGCCGCTGCGCACGACGTGGTTGGCGGCGTGGTCGGCTGGGTCGACCTGAGCCGGGCCGAGTCCGTCGCCTCGCTGGAGCGAATGGCGGCGCAACCCAAGTTCAAGGGCGTGCGGCCGATGCTGCAAGACCTGCCCCAAGACGACTGGATCGCGCACGCGCCGCACCCCGACGTGCTGCGGGCCATGGTGCGCCTGGGGCTGCGCTTCGATGCGCTCGTGACGCCGCGGCACTTGGCGCCGCTGCTGCAGTTCCTGCGCGAATGGCCGCAACTGCCGGTGGTGATCGACCATGCGGCCAAGCCGCCCGTGGGCAGCGCCGATGGCGAAGCCGTCGCTGCGTGGCGCCGTCAAATGCGCGAGATCGCGGCGCTGCCGCAGGTCTGCTGCAAGTTCTCGGGCCTCTGGACCGAGGCGCCGCCCTCCATGCACCGCGATGCGGATGTCGTCACCTACGCCGTGCGGCCGCTGTGGGAGCACCTGCTCGAATGCTTCGGCCCCGATCGCCTCATGTGGGGCAGCGACTGGCCCGTGCTCACGCTGGCCGGCGACTACGCGGGCTGGATCGCCCTCAGCGAGGCCTGCATCGGCGGCCTCGCGACCGGCGAGCAGGCCCACGTGTGGCACGGTACCGCACAGCGCTTCTACAACCTGCCATTGCATCGGGAAATCCCATGACGCAACCCATCGTCGTCCTGCGCGACCTGAGCAAGTCCTTCGCCGGCGTGCGCGCGCTCGACAAGGCGCAGTTCGACCTGCTGCCCGGCGAGGTGCATGCACTCATGGGCGAGAACGGCGCGGGCAAGTCCACGCTGATGAAGGTGCTGGCGGGCGTCTACCGCAAGGACTCGGGCGAGGTGCTGCTCGACGGCCAGCCCGTGGACATCTCGAGCCCGCGCGCGGCCCAGGCGCTGGGCATCGGCATCATCCATCAGGAGCTCAACCTGATGAACCACCTGAGCGCCGCGCAGAACATCTTCATCGGCCGCGAGCCGCGGGGGCGCCTGGGCCTCTTCATCGACGAGGAAGCGATGTGCGCCGAGACGCAGCGCATCTTCGAGCGCATGAACCTGCGCCTGGACCCGCGCACGCCCGTCGGCGAGCTCACCGTGGCCAGGCAGCAGATGGTGGAGATCGCCAAGGCGCTGTCCTTCGACTCGCGCGTGCTCATCATGGACGAGCCCACCGCCGCGCTGAACAACCAGGAGGTGGCCGACCTGTTCCGCATCATCGGCCAGCTCAAATCCCAGGGCGTGGCCATCGTCTACATCTCGCACAAGATGGACGAGCTCAAGCGCATCGCCGACCGGGTGACCGTGATGCGCGACGGCCAGTACATCGCCACCGTGCCGATGGCGGCAACGCCGATGGACTCGCTCATCGCGATGATGGTGGGCCGCCAGCTCACCGAGGTGGAGAACGACTTTCCCGACACCACGGGCAACGAGATCGTGCTCGAGGCGCGCGGCATCACGCGCGGCACGATGGTGCGCAACGCGAGCTTCGTGCTGCGCCGCGGCGAGATCCTCGGCTTCGCGGGCCTCATGGGCGCGGGCCGCACCGAACTCGCGCGCGCCGTGTTCGGCGCCGACCGCATCGACGCGGGCGAGGTGTTCGTGCACGGCAGGAAGGTGCACATCAAATCGCCCGAAGACGCGGTGGCCTGCGGCATCGGCTACCTGTCGGAAGACCGCAAGCATTTCGGGCTGGCCACCGGCATGGACGTCGAGACCAACATCGCGCTGCCGAGCATGAAGAAGTTCTTGTCGATGGGCCTGTTCATCGACCAGGGCGCCATCGAGGCGGCCGGCGAGCGCTACGTGAAGCAGCTCAGCATCAAGACGCCCTCGGTGCGCCAGCAGGTGCGGCTGCTGTCGGGCGGCAACCAGCAGAAGATCGTGATTGCCAAGTGGCTGCTGCGCGACTGCAGCGTGCTGTTCTTCGACGAGCCCACGCGCGGCATCGACGTGGGCGCCAAGGCCGAGATCTACCGCCTGCTCAACGAACTGGCCGCGCAGGGCAAGGCCATCGTGATCATCTCTTCGGAGTTGCCCGAGATCCTGCGCGTGAGCCACCGCGTGCTGGTGATGTGCGAAGGCCGCATCACCGGCGAACTCGGGGGGCGCGAAGCCTCGCAGGAAAAGATCATGCAGCTCGCCACCCGGCGCGCAGCTGCCGCCACCGCATGACGACTGGAGACAACCCCTTGACGACCCCCACCGCCACCACCGCCGCGACGACCACCGATGCACCGGGCTTCTCGCTGAAGGCGCGGCTCTTTCGGCCCGCCACGCGCCAGAAGCTGCTGGCCTTTGCCAGCCTCATTGCGCTGATGGTGTTCTTCAGCTTCGCGTCGCCGCAGTTCCTGCAGACCGACAACCTCGTGAGCATCCTGCAGTCGACCGCCGTGAACGGCGTGCTCGCCATCGCCTGCACCTTCGTCATCATCGCCGCGGGCATCGACCTCTCGGTGGGCACGCTGATGACCTTCTGCGCCGTCATGGCCGGCGTGGTGCTCACCTACATGGGCATGCCGCTCGCGCTCGGCATCGCGGCCGCGATCTTCTTCGGTGCGCTGGCCGGCTTCGTCTCGGGTGTGCTGATCGCCAAGCTCAAGATCCCGCCCTTCATCGCGACGCTGGGCATGATGATGCTGCTCAAGGGCCTGTCGCTCGTGATCTCGGGCACCAAGCCGATCTACTTCAACGACACGCCGGACTTCCCGGCGATCTCGCAGGATTCGCTCATCGGCTACTTCATTCCGTCGCTGCCGATCCCGAATGCGGTGCTGATCCTGTTCCTGATAGCGATGGCCGCGAGCCTCGTGCTCAACAAGACCATCCTCGGGCGCTACACCTTCGCGCTCGGCAGCAACGAGGAGGCGGTGCGCCTGTCGGGCGTGAACACCGACTTCTGGAA
Source organism: Variovorax sp. Varisp85 (assembly GCF_047304045.1). NCBI lineage: Bacteria > Pseudomonadati > Pseudomonadota > Betaproteobacteria > Burkholderiales > Comamonadaceae > Variovorax > Variovorax sp. Varisp85. The sequence goes on along the minus strand of NZ_JBGLYN010000016.1, from coordinate 16,830 downwards.
GATCGTGGTGTACACGGTGAGTGGCGGCATCTGCGGCATCGCGGGCCTGCTGATCGCCTCGCGGCTGAACTCCGCACAGCCCGCGCTCGGGCAGGGCTACGAGCTCGATGCGATTGCGGCCGTGGTCATTGGCGGCACCTCGCTCAGCGGCGGCACGGGCACCATCGTCGGCACGATCATTGGCGCCTTCATCATGAGCGTGCTGACCAACGGCCTGCGCATTCTCTCGGTCGCGCAGGAATGGCAGACGGTGGTCACGGGCGTGATCATCATCCTGGCCGTGTACGCGGACATCCTGCGCCGCCGCAGCAGCAGCAAGCAGTGAACCACCCGGATTTCCACAACCACAGGAGACTTCGCATGATCCAGAGAAGAGCAGTCGCAACCACGCTCGGTGCAGCCCTCATCGGCCTGTCGGGATTCGCACAGGCACAGCAGGCGCAGGAGATCTACATCCCGCTCGTGTCCAAGGGCTTTCAGCACCAGTTCTGGCAGGCCGTGAAGTCGGGCGCCGAGCAGGCTGCCAAAGACCTGAAGGTGAAAGTCAGCTTCGAGGGCCCCGAGACCGAGGCCATGGTCGACAAGCAGATCGACATGCTCTCGGCCGCGCTCGCCAAGAAGCCGCAGGCCATCGGCTTCGCCGCGCTCGACAGCCAGGCCGCGATTCCGCTGCTGAAGAAGGCGCAGGCCGCGAAGATCCCGGTGGTGGCGTTCGACTCGGGCGTGGACAGCGACATTCCCGTGACTACCACCACCACCGACAACAAGGCCGCCGCCGCGCTCGCCGCCGACAAGATGGCCGAGCTCATCGGCAAGAGCGGCGAAGTCGCGCTGGTGGTGCACGACCAGACCAGCCGCACCGGCGTCGACCGGCGCGACGGCTTCGTCAACCGCATCAAGTCCACCTACCCGAACATCAAGATCGTGAGCGTGCAGTACGGCGGCGGCGACCAGTTGAAGTCGACCGAGATCACCAAGTCGATCCTGCAGGCCTCGCCCAACCTCAAGGGCATCTTCGGCGCCAACGAAGGCTCCGCCATCGGCGTGGTCAACGGCGTGAAGGAGATGAAGCGCAACGGCAAGGTCGTGATCATCGGCTACGACTCAGGCAAGCAGCAGAAGAACGCGATCATGGAGGGCAGCATGGCCGGTGCCATCACGCAGAACCCCGTGGGCATGGGCTACAAGACGGTCGAGATGGCGGTGAAGGCCATCAAGGGCGAGAAGCTGCCGAAGGTGGTCGACACGGGCTTCTACTGGTACGACAAGACCAACATCGCCGACCCCAAGATCGCCTCTGTGCTGTACGACTGATCGCCTGCCCGCGAAGACCCCATGACCATTGTTCGCTCCATGCGCGTGCTCGACGTGCGCTTTCCGACCTCGCAGCATCTGGACGGCTCCGATGCGATGAACCCCGACCCGGACTACTCCGCGGCGTATGTCGTGCTCGAAACCGACCAGCCGGGGCTCGAGGGCCACGGGCTCACCTTCACCATCGGCCGCGGCAACGAGATCTGCTGCGCGGCCATCGAGGCGATGCGCCATCTGGTGGTGGGGCTGGACCTGGCATGGGTGGCGGAGGACATGGGGCGCTTCTGGCGGCACGTTACTTCCGACAGCCAGCTGCGATGGATCGGTCCCGACAAGGGCGCGATCCACCTGGCGACCGGCGCCGTGGTCAACGCGATGTGGGACCTGTGGGCCAAGTCCGAAGGCAAGCCCGTGTGGCAGCTCGTGGCCGACATGAGCCCCGAGGAACTGGTGCGCTGCATCGACTTTCGCTACATCACCGACTGCATCGGGCCCGATGAAGCACTGGCGCTGCTGCGCGAGGCCGCCGCTGGCAAGGCCGAACGCGTCGCCACGCTGCAGGCCGAGGGCTACCCCTGCTACACCACCTCGGCCGGCTGGCTCGGCTACTCCGACGAGAAGCTGCGGCACCTCGCGCAGGAGGCGGTCGACGCGGGCTTCAACCACATCAAGCTCAAGGTGGGCCGCGACCTGCAGGACGACATCCGCCGCCTGCGCGTGGCGCGCGAAGTGCTCGGGCCCGAGCGGCACCTGATGATCGACGCCAACCAGGTCTGGGAGGTCGGCCAGGCCATCGACTGGGTGCGGCAGCTGGCGTTTGCCAAGCCGTGGTTCATCGAGGAGCCCACCAGCCCCGACGACGTGGAGGGCCATCGCAAGATCCGCGAGGGCGTCGCGCCGGTGAAGGTGGCCACGGGCGAGATGTGCCAGAACCGCATCATGTTCAAGCAGTTCATCATGCGCGGCGGCATCGACGTGGTGCAGATCGACGCGTGCCGGCTCGGCGGCGTGAACGAGATCCTCGCGGTGATGCTGATGGCCGCGAAGCACAAGCTGCCGGTGTGTCCGCACGCCGGCGGCGTGGGGCTGTGCGAGTACGTGCAGCACCTGTCGATGATCGATTACCTCTGCATCTCGGGCACGCGCGAAGGCCGCGTGGTCGAGTATGTGGATCATTTGCACGAGCACTTCGTCGAGCCCTGCGAGATCCGCAACGCGGCGTACATGCCGCCGAAGGGTGCAGGCTTTTCGATCACGATGAAGCCGCAGTCGCTGGAGCAATACCGTTTCCGCGGATAGAGAAAGGCACCGCGCAACATGGACCTGAATCTCAAAGACAAGGTGGTGATCGTCACCGGCGGCGGCAGCGGCATCGGTGCAGCCATTTCGATGACGCTGGCGCAAGAGGGCGCGGTGCCGGTGATCTGCGGGAAGAATCCGCTCGACGCACCGTTCGAGGAGGCGCTGCGCGCCCTGCAGCCGCGCGCGCGCTTCTTCCAGTTCGAGCTGATGGAAGAGGCCGCCTGTGCCAAGGCCATTGCCGACACCGCCGCGGAGTTCGGCCGCATCGACGGCCTGGTCAACAACGCGGGCGTGAACGACAGCGTGGGACTGGAGGCGGGGCGCGAAGCCTTCGTCGGTTCGCTCGAACGCAACCTCGTTCACTGCTACGTGATGGCGCACTATTGCCTGCCGCACCTGAAGGCGAGCCGCGGCGCGATCGTCAACATCTCGTCGAAGACGGCCGTGACGGGGCAGGGCAACACGAGCGGCTACACCGCGGCCAAGGGCGCGCAGCTGTCGCTCACGCGCGAGTGGGCTGCATCGCTGTTGGAAGACGGGGTTCGCGTGAATGCGGTGATTCCGGCCGAGGTGATGACGCCGCTGTATCAACGGTGGATTTCCGCATTCGACGAACCCGACCGAAAGCTCGCCGAGATCACCGACAAGATTCCGCTCGGCCGCCGCATGACGACGCCGCAGGAGATTGCAGACAACGTCGTGTTCCTGCTGTCGGAGCGGGCCTCGCACACCACCGGGCAATGGGTGTTCGTGGACGGCGGGTATACGCACCTGGACCGGGCACTGACCTGATCTATTTCCTGATTTGACCGGAGCGACCCATGCGCCATTTCCTGGCTCTCGATTTGAAAGACGATCCTGCATTGATCGCCGAATACGAGGCTTATCACCGCGACATCTGGCCCGAGGTGCGAGCGCATCTGCATGCGCACGGTGTAACGGGCATGGAGATCTACCGGCTCGGCACGCGAATGGTGATGTCGATGGAAACGGACGATGCGCGCTACGACGCCCGGGCCATGGCGCTTGCAACGCAGAACAATCCAAAGATTCGGGAATGGGAAGAACTGATGTGGAAGTTTCAGGCACCCACGCCCTGGACACCTGAAGGAGAGAAGTGGACGGAGATGGCCAGGATCTTCTCGCTGTAATCAAAAGATTCAAGTTTTGATTCCGAGGAACTTAATAATCTTTCCCGCCGCTTACATTTGGTCGGCACAATGCCGCCATGCCAAATATCGCGTCCATCCTTAAATCCGAAATCTCCCGCGTCGCCCGCAAGGAAGTCCGCGCGGAAATCGAAACCCTCAAGAAGGCATCCGTCCATCACCGGTCCGCCATCGCCGCGCTGCGCCGGCAGGTGGTTGCGCTGGAAAAGGAGCTGCGCAACGTAGCCAAGGGCACCGCCCGTGGTGCACGTGCAAGCGAGCCCGATGAAGAGGGAGACGGCGGGCCGAAGCGCCGGTTCAGCGCTGGCCGATTGGCTGCGCATCGCACGAAACTCGGTATTTCCGCCGCGTCTTATGGACAGCTGGTGGGTGTGTCCGGCCAGACCATCTACCACTGGGAACAGGGCAAGGCCCGCCCGAGGGCTGCGCAGCTGGAGAGCCTGGCTGCCGTGCGCGGGATGGGACGGCAGGAAGTGGCGCAGCGGCTGGAATCCAACTAGCTGGCGGGCCTTTTCTTCAGGGCTCGGCAGGTCACGGTCACCGAATAGGCTTCAGGGGCGGTAGGCATAAGCCGTTGCGGGAGGCTCAGAAGGTGCCCGGCAGCAGGATGCTCGAATCGACCTCGTCGATGTTCGTGCGGCCGCAGAAGGCCATCGTGATGTCGAGCTCCTTGTGGATGATCTGCAGCGCGCGCGTCACGCCTTCCTGTCCGTGGGCGCCCAGCCCGTACAGGAAGCTGCGGCCGATCATGGTGCCGCGCGCGCCCAGCGCGCGGGCCTTGAGCACGTCCTGTCCGCTGCGGATGCCGCCATCCATCCACACCTCGATCTCGCTGCCCACGGCCTCCACGATGGCCGGCAGCGCGGCGATGGACGAAGGTGCGCCATCGAGCTGGCGCCCGCCGTGGTTCGACACGATGAGCGCATCGGCGCCGCTGCTCGCCGCGAGGCGCGCATCTTCCACGTCCATGATGCCCTTGAGGATCAGCTTGCCGCCCCAGAGCTTCTTGATCCACTCGACGTCCGCCCAGCTCAGCGCCGGGTCGAACTGCTCGGCGGTCCACGACGACAGCGACGACAGGTCCTTCACGCCCTTGGCATGGCCCGCGATGTTGCCGAAGGTGCGGCGCTTCGTGCCCAGCATGCCCATGCACCAGCGCGGCTTGGTCGCGAGGTCGATCAGGTTCCTGATGGTGGGCTTGGGTGGCGCGGTCAGGCCGTTCTTGATGTCTTTGTGGCGCTGGCCGAGGATCTGCAGGTCGAGCGTGAGTTGCAGGGCCGTCACATTGGCCGCCTTGGCGCGCTCGATCAGGCGCTCGATGAAGTCGCGGTCCTTCATCACGTAGAGCTGGAACCAGAACGGATGCCGGTCGGTGTTCGCGGCGATGTCTTCCAGCGAGCAGATGCTCATGGTCGACAGCGTGAACGGAATGCCGAAGGCCTTGGCCGCGCGGGCGCCAAGGATCTCGCCGTCGGCATGCTGCATGCCGGTGAGGCCGGTGGGCGCGATGGCCACAGGCATGGCGGTTTCCTGGCCGACCATGGTGGTGCGGGTGGAGCGGCCTTCCATGTTCACGGCCACGCGCTGGCGCAGCTTGATCTTCTGGAAGTCGCTTTCGTTGGCGCGGTAAGTGCCCTCGGTCCATGCGCCGGAGTCGGCGTAGTCGTAGAACATCTTCGGCACGCGCCGCTTGGCGATCACCCGCAGGTCTTCGATGCTGGTGATCTTGGAAAGGTCTGACAAGGGCTGTCTCCTGAGCGGTTCTTGTGGGGGGGCGAAGCGAATCGGCCATTATCTTCAGGCACCCCGACACGCCATCTGAAAAAAGCCGGCCCCGCTGCTGAAAAAATTTCAGTTCAGTCGCGCAGCGCCTCGCGCAGCCATTCGACGAAGGTTGCGCACTCCCGGCGCTCCATCGCGCCGGGCCGCCAGCACAGGAAGTAGGCGTTGGGCGAGGGCACGCTGCGCGGCGACAGCCGCACGAGCCGCCCGCTGTCCAGCCATGCGCTGCCCAGCCGCAGGTGCATCAGCACCACGCCGAAGTCTTCGGCCGCCGCGTCGAGCGCCAGCCCCAGGTCGTTGAACTGGTGGCCCGTGGCCGGCTCGGGCAGGCCCACGCCGCAAGCCTTGAACCACGTGCGCCACGACTCCAGCGGCGTGCGCAACAGCTGCGCGCGCAACACCTCGGCATCGGTGGCGAAGCCGTCGAAGGGACCGTGGCGCTTCAGGTAAGCGGGGCTGCACACCGGCGAGACCTCGTCGGCCAGCAACTGGAAAAACTCGCGGTCGTGAAAGGGCCCGGTGCCGAAGCGCAGCTCGATGTCGGCCTCCTCGACCGTGGTGTTGCGCACCGGCGTGGTCACCTGAAGCATCAGCTCGATGTTCGGATACGCATCGCGAAACCGTGCGAGCCGCGGCAGCAGCATCTGGCGCGAGAAGGTCGGCGTGACCGCCACGCGCAGCCGTCGCACCTGCGACTCGGGCTCGCGGCCGGGCACCTGCTGCAGCGCTGCGATGGCCTCGCGCACGCGCGCCAGGTAGGCCATGCCGTCGGCGCTGAGGCCGAAGTCGCCGCCCACGAAGAACTTGAGGCCCAGCAGCAGTTCGAGCTGGCGGATGCGATGGCTCACCGCGCTGGGCGTCACGCTGAGTTCGTCGGCGGCCAGATTCACGCTGCGAAGGCGCGCGACAGCCTCGAAGGCCTGTAGGCCCTGGGTCGAGGGGAGACGCGGAGAAACCATCTTTTGTTGGCGGAGGGAGGGGGTTAGGATGGTAGCGAACGCTCTCGGTCACTCCTGGCGGACTCGCTTTGCCTCGCGTTGCCGGCTCAAAAAGATTCCAACAACAAGGAGACAAGCGCATGGTCTGGCAACAGGTTTACAACCCGTTCGGCAACATGATCGTATCGACGGCACTGGCCGCGATACCGGTGGTGGTGATGCTGGTGTGCCTCGGGCTGCTGCACGTCAAGGCGCACTACGCGGCGGGGCTGGGCCTGCTGAGCGCAGTGGTCATCGCGGTGTTCGCATTCGGCATGCCGGCCGACATGGCAGGCAAGGCGGCCTTTCTGGGCGGGCTTTCCGGCCTGCTGCCCATCGGCTGGATCGTGCTGAACATCATCTTCCTGCAGCAGCTCACGCAGCAGAACGGCAGCTTCCAGATATTGCAGGACTCCATCGCCGGCATCACCGAAGACCGGCGCCTGCAGCTGCTGCTCATCGCCTTTGCCTTCGGCGCCTTCTTCGAGGGCGCGGCGGGCTTCGGCACGCCGGTGGCCGTCACCGCCGCGATCCTCATCGGGCTGGGCTTCTCGCCGCTTGCGGCCTCGGGGCTCTCGCTCATCGCCAACACCGCGCCGGTGGCCTTCGGCGCATTGGGCACGCCGGTCATCACGCTGGCCAAGGTGCATGGCTACGACCTGATGGCGGTCACCGCGATGATCGGGCGGCAGCTGCCGTTCTTCTCGCTGCTGGTGCCGTTCTGGCTCATCTGGGCCTTCGCGGGACGCAAGGGAATGATGGAGGTGTGGCCCGCCATCCTGGTGACGGGCGTGTCCTTCGCGGTTCCGCAGTTCCTGGTGTCGAACTACATCGGGCCGGAGCTGGTGGACATCATCGCGGCCATCGTGTCGATGGTGTGCCTGGTGCTGTTCCTGCGTGTGTGGAAGCCGAAGAAGATCTGGACCTCGGTGTCGCTCAAGGGGCACGAGACCGACGGCGGCGAAGCTGGTCCGGCCGTGACGCCCACGAAGCATGCGAGCGCGGCGGTGATCCGCGCCTGGACGCCGTGGCTCATCCTCACCGTGTTCGTGTTCATCTGGGGCCTGCCGGTGGTGAAGGCCTGGCTCAACGGCATCTTCGCGCCGAGCTTCCCCATCGACGGTCTGCACAACATGATCGAGAAGGTGGCGCCCGTGGTGCCCAAGCCCACGAAGGAGGGCGCGGTGTACCAGTTGCTGCTGCTCTCGGCCACGGGCACGGGCATCCTTGTCTCGGCCATCGTGGGCGGGCTGATCATGAAGTACAACCCCATCCAGCTCGTGGCCGCCTACGGCCGCACGCTGTGGCTGGTGAAGTTCTCGCTGCTCACCATCGTGCTGATGCTCGCGCTGGGCACGCTCACGCGCTACTCGGGCCTCGACACCACGCTGGGGCTGGCCTTTGCCAACACCGGCATGTTCTATCCCTTCTTCGGCACGCTGATGGGCTGGCTGGGCGTGGCGCTCACGGGGTCGGACACGGCATCGAACGTGCTCTTCGGCGGCATGCAGAAAGTGGCGGCCGACCAGCTGGGCCTGAGCCCCAACCTCATGGGCGCGGCCAACAGTTCGGGCGGCGTGATGGGCAAGATGATCGACGCGCAATCGATCGTGGTGGCCTCCACCGCCACGCGCTGGTTCAACCACGAGGGCGAGATCCTGCGCTACGTGTTCTTCCACTCCATCGCGCTGGCCTGCCTCGTGGGCCTCTACGTGACGCTGCAGGCCTACGTTTGGCCGTTCACGGCGATGGTCGTGAAGTGATCGAATCGCCCAGCGCCTGAAGCAGCCGGCGCAGGTCGCCGACCGCTTCGCGCGCCACCGCCGCATCGCCCATCTGCGCCTTGACGATGGCGCCGTCGACACCCAGCGCGGCCGCCTGCGCGATGGCCATGCGCCGCGGCCCTCCAAGCGCTTCCGGCAGCAGGCCGGCGATCACCTCGACCATCTCGCGCTTGTGCCCCCGCGCGATGTCGCTGGCGCCCGCCACGCTCGTGCCCACCTCCACCACCGAGTTGATGAACGCGCAGCCGCGGAACACCGGGTCGGCGAACCACTCGGCCATGACGTCGGCCAGTATCTCCAGCGCCTGACCGTCGCCGATGCGCCGCTGCGCCCCGCGGCGGCCGAGCGCATCGACGAACCACGCCATCCACAGGCCATGCCGGTGGTCGAGAAAGGCGCGCACCAGGTCGTCCTTCGACGGGAAGTGCCGGTAGAAGGTGACCTTGGTGACGCCCGAGGCGGCAATGACGCGGTCGATGCCGGTGGCGCGGATGCCGTCTGCGTAGAAAAGGTCGTGCGCGGTGAGCAGGATGCGCTCGCGTGCGGGCAGTGCGGAGATGTCCATGGCGCGATTGTAGGCATGTAGACAGGTCTGTCTACATGTGGCACATTGCGGCGCATTCCCTTCACCACAGCACTGAAAGATCTCCATGGAATCCCGTCCGCCGCTGCCGCCCTTCACCCTCGAATCCGCCACCCGGAAGGTGCAGGCCGCCGAAGACGCCTGGAACTCGCGCGACCCCGTGCGCGTGAGCCTGGCCTACACGCCCGACACCGAGTGGCGCAACCGCGCCGAGTTCGTCAACGGTCGCGAGCAGGTGGTGGAGTTCCTGTCGCGCAAGTGGGTGCGCGAACTCGACTACCGGCTGAAGAAGCAGCTGTGGGCCTTCACGGACAACCGCATCGCGGTGCGCTTCGAGTACGAATGGCACGACGACGCGGGCCAGTGGTATCGCAGCCATGGCAACGAGAACTGGGAGTTCGCGGAGAACGGGCTGATGCAGAGGCGCTTTGCGAGCATCAACGACCAACCCATTGCCGAGTCGGATCGCAAGTTCCGGTGGGCACGCCTGTTGCTTGCCTGAGCCCATTCAACAGGAGACCGCATGAACCGCAACGACGTCACGGAAAAAATCATCACCGTCAAGGTAAGCAAGGGCATCCAGTGGGCCGACGTGGCAAAGAAGGTCGGCCTCTCGAAGGAGTGGACCACCGCCGCCTGTCTAGGCCAGATGACGCTCGACGAGAAGCAGGCCAAGGTCGTAGGCAAGATCTTCGGCCTCACTCCCGAGGAGCAGAAGTGGCTGCAGGTGGTGCCCTACAAGGGCTCGCTGCCCACGCCCGTGCCGACCGACCCGCTGATCTACCGCTGGTACGAGGTCGTGAGCGTGTACGGCACCACCATCAAGGAACTGATCCATGAAGAATTCGGCGACGGCATCATGAGCGCCATCGACTTCAGCATGGACATCCAGCGCCAGGCCGACCCCAAGGGCGACCGCGTCAACGTGGTGCTGTCGGGCAAGTTCCTGCCGTACAAGACCTACTGAACGTACACCGCCGGGTGCGGCCTCTGCGCACCCGCCGGCCGCATCGTGCGGGCCGTGATGCCGTAGCCCTCGATGGCCCCGGCGATCGATCGCGCCACGGCATCCACGGGCACCGCGATGCGCCGGTTGGTGCGCATGCGCTCCCGGGCGTACGTGGCGGCGATGCGCTCTGCCAGCGGGTCGCCGGGGCCGTTCACGTCGGGGCTCACCACCGTCACGTGCAGGCGGCCGGCATGCTCCTGCCGCAGGCCTTCGGAGATCGCGTTCACCGCGTACTGCGTGCCGTGGTACACGGCCGAACTCGGCGACACGCCCTGCATCGCCACCGGCGCCACGTTCACGATGTGACCCCAGCCCTGCTCCTGCATCGCCGGCAGCACGGCCGCGATGCCGAGCAGCGCGCCGCGCAGGTTCACGTCGATCATGAGTTCCCACTCCTCGATCTTGCGGTTCCACAGCGGCGACATCGGCATCACGCCCGCCGCGTTGACGAGCACGTCGATCTGCTCGTGCGTCTCGAGGGCGAACTCGGCAAAGGCTTCCATGTCGGGCCGATGCGTCACGTCGAGCCGCTGGAAGCTCGCGGTGCCGCCCGTGGCCTCGATCTCGGCCGCGAGTGCCGCGAGCCGGTCGGTACGGCGCGCACCGAGCACCACCTTGGCGCCGCGCCGCGCGAGCAGCCGCGCGGTTGCTTCGCCGATACCGCTGCTCGCGCCGGTGATGAGAACGACTTTTTCCTGGATTGCGCTCATGATGAAACTCCTCGTGCTGGTCGGTTGCCGTGGGGCGCACACAGAAGAGGGTGCACCGGGCATGGAGAGAAGTTTCGCGTCCGAGGGCCCCGAGGCGGTATCCGAATCGAACTCGGTTTTTGCCTGATCCTGCAAAACGCAAGGGCGGCGGGCACTTCCTACGGCGCGGCGTAGTGCTTTGGCTTTCGCGATGTAGCCACTGTGGCTTCTTGCTCAATCCGCCGGCTGTCGCGCAGAGCGGGCGGTGCTTCAGGGCTGCGCGGCGAGGATCTCGACCTTGGGCCAGCGTCGCGCGAATTGCTTCTGCTCCACGCGCTGCCGGTACGTAGCGGCATCCGCGCGCACGGGGTTGTGCCGAACGCGCAGCCCGAACAGATCTTCCAGGCCGTGCGGCGCCAGCACGCGGATCGAGTCGTCGGCAGCCATGGACACACCGACGCAGGTCGCGAACTCCGGCCATGTCGCGATGCCTTCCTCCAGCGAGGTCAGCGCAGCCACGACCTGTCCAAGGCTTTCCCGAAACCAGTGATGCACATGCGCCTGGTTGGTCACTTCCCAGCGATGCTCCGGCATCCGCATCGACAGCTGTTTCTGCAGGGCGGCCTCACCGAGCCGCGGCGGCTCGTCGGCATTGAAGTACACGACGTCGATGTCTTCCAGGGCCGAGGGCTCGCTGAATCCATGAAGCGAATCCCAGACCAGGCTGCGCACTGCCCCCGCACCGATGCACCACGCGCCGAGGTCCAACTCGCGCACCGCCGCCAAGGCGGCCATCAGACAGGGCGCGCCGCGCACCAGTTCGACGAGTCGCTGCGCGTGGCCGGGTGAAGAGGTGCGATGCATGGGCCGGCGACTGTAGCTCACCGCGGCGTGTGCGCTGGCGCCGATCCATCGATCGGAAGATCTTCACGCATCGTGCTGGTGCATCTTGAGCCGAATCCAAAAAGCGAGGATGCTCGGCCGATGGAAAACAACCCCGATCCCTCGAGGCGCCCGCAGATCTACCTCGCGGGACCGGACGTCTTTCGTCCTGACGCGAGAGACCATTTCGTTCGGCTCGCCGCGGCCTGCGACGCACTCGGCCTCTGCGCACTGCTTCCGGCCGACGGCAACGAGGAGCCTGCGCCCGAAGCTCCGGAAATGCAGATCTGCAAGGCCAACATGCAGCGCCTTCGCAGCGCCGACGGCGTCGTCGCCAACCTCGCCTGCTTCAGAGGGCTGGAGCCCGATTCCGGCACGGTGTTCGAGGTGGGCGCGGCGGTCGCGCTCGGGATTCCGGTGGTGGCCTACGGCGTGCCCGATGGGAGCTATGCGGACCGCGCGCGGGCGGCACTGTCGTGTGAAGCCGATGCGAACGGCGTGCTGCGCGAGAGCGGCTCCGGTATTGCCGTCGAAGACTTCGGCCAGCCGCTGAACCTGATGCTGGCCTGCTCGATCCACATCGAGCCGACGCCGGAAGCGGCGTTGAAGAAGATGGGTGAGGTGTTGGCTGTCCTCCGTGCGACAAAGGCTGGAAACTCCTGAGCGAAACTCCGGCCGCCAACCCCTAGGATGACGTTCCCCTTTCACCGGAGCACCGCATGCCGACCACCGAGACACACTTCGAATTGACCGCCAACGACGGCGTCACGGTGGAGTCCCATCGCTGGCAGGGCGCGACGCAGCGCGCGGTCATCCAATTGGCGCACGGCATGGGCGAACATTCGCTGCGCTATCGGCACCTGGCGGACGCGCTGGTGCAGGCCGGCTACGTGGTGTATTCGAACGAGCATCGCGGCCACGGCAAGGGCGCCTCGGCGCGCGGCGAGCTGGGGGAGTTCGGCCCGCGCGGTTTCGCCGGGCTGGTGGACGACATGGCGCTGCTGAGCCGCCACGTGCGCGGCGTGCATCCGGGCCTGCCGCTGATCCTTGTGGGCCACAGCATGGGCTCGTTCGCCACGCAGTACTACCTCCTCGAGCACAGCGCACTGCTGGCGGGCGCGGTGCTCTCGGGCACTTCGGCGCTCGACTTGCTGGGTGCCGCATTGCAGTCCGGCTTCAAGCTGGAAGACATGAACGCCGCATTGCCGGACGTTCGCACGCCCTTCGACTGGCTCAGCCGCGATCCGGCGCAGGTCGATGCCTACATCGCCGATCCGCTGTGCGGATTCACGGTCTCGGCCGAGGGCCTGGGGTCGATGTTCGCGAAGCTGGCCGAGCTGGCGCCGGACGCGATGCGAGGGCGCATCCGCCCCGAGCTGCCGCTCTATCTGTTCGTGGGCGACCAGGACCCGGTCAGCAACAAGGCCGAATGGTTCTACCCGCTGGTGCAGCGCTACCGCGAGGCGGGGCTGCGCGATGTGTCGTGCCACGTGTTCGGCGGCGCGCGCCACGAGGCGCTGAATGAAGTCAATCGCGATGAGGTCGAGGCGGTGCTGCTCGCGTGGATCGCACGGGTGGTGAGCAAGGGCTGAGCGCCGTTGCCGTCACCCCGTTGGCTGCTGCTACTTCCTGCAGTCGCCGCCGACGGACACGGTGCCGTCCTTGCACTCGGTGAGCATCGGCTCGCCCGGCCTGGGTGCCGGGGCGGAGCCTGCGCCGGACGCGGGCCCGGCGTCCTTCAGGTAGACGATCTTCTTGGTGCCGAGCTCGCAGCTGCCCACCACCTGCCCGTTCGCCGATGCGTTGGCATCGACGACGGTGACGGTGAAGCGCGCCACGCCGGCCGCAGCGATCTTCGACTCGATGCCGGTGCGCAGGGCCTCGCAGTCTTCGGCCCCGTGGGCCGCGCCAGCCAGCAGGGCGAGCGCGGCGGGGAGCATCGTGAACCAAGGCTTCATGGCTGCCACCCGCTCGATGCCCATCAGCCCTGGGCCGACGCCAGCGCCGCGTTGAGCGTGGGGCTCGGGCGCATCACGGCTTCGAACTTGGCGGGGTCCGCCAGGTAGTAGCCGCCGATGTCCACGGGCTTGCCCTGCACGGCGGCGAGCTCGTCGACGATCTTCTGCTCGTTGCTGGCAAGCGTGCCGGCCAGCTTCACGAACTGGGCCTGCAGTTCCTTGTCTTCCGTCTGTGCGGCCAGTTCCTGTGCCCAGTACATGGCCAGGTAGAACTGGCTGCCGCGGTTGTCGAGCTGGCCGGTCTTGGGCGACGGGTTCTTGTTGTTGTCGAGCAGCTTGCCGGTGGCGGTGTCCAGCGTCCTGGCCAGGATGGCGGCTTTCTTGTTGCCGGTTTTCAGGCCCAGGTCTTCCAGACTCACGGCCAGCGCGAGGAATTCGCCCAGCGAGTCCCAGCGCAGGTGGTTTTCCTCCACCAGCTGCTGCACGTGCTTGGGGGCCGAGCCGCCCGCGCCGGTCTCGTACATGCCGCCGCCGGCCATCAGGGGAACGATGGACAGCATCTTGGCCGAGGTGCCCAGCTCCATGATGGGGAACAGGTCGGTCAGGTAGTCGCGCAGGATGTTGCCGGTGGCGCTGATGGTGTCCAGGCCGCGGACCACGCGCTCCAGCGTGTAGCGCATGGCGCGCACCTGGCTCATGATCTGGATGTCCAGGCCCGTGGTGTTGTGCTCGTGCAGGTACATCTTGACCTTGGTGATCAGCTGCGCCTCGTGCGGACGGTAGGCGTCGAGCCAGAACACCACCGGCATGCCGGAGTTGCGGGCGCGGTTGACGGCCAGTTTCACCCAGTCGCGGATCGCGGCGTCCTTGACCTGGCACATGCGCCAGATGTCGCCTTGCTCCACGTCTTCGCTCATCAGCACTTCGCCGGTGTCCAGGTCGGTGATGTTGGCGACGCCGTCCTCGGGGATCTCGAAGGTCTTGTCGTGCGAGCCGTATTCCTCGGCCTTCTGTGCCATCAGGCCGACGTTGGGCACGGTGCCCATGGTCTTGGGGTCGAAGGCGCCGTGCCACTTGCAGAAGTTGATGATCTCCTGGTAGATGCGGGCGAAGGTCGACTCGGGCATCACGGCCTTGACGTCCTTCAGGCGGCCGTCGGCGCCCCACATCTTGCCGCCGTTGCGGATCATCGCGGGCATGGAGGCGTCCACGATCACGTCGTTGGGCGAGTGGAAGTTGGTGATGCCCTTGGCCGAGTCGACCATCGCCAGCTCGGGGCGGTTTTCGTGGCAGGCGTGCAGGTCGCGCTTGATCTCGTCCTGCGTGCTCTGCGGCAGCGTGGCGATCTTGTTGTAGAGGTCGACCATGCCGTTGTTGACGTTGATGCCCAGCTCGTCGAACAGCTTGCCGTGTTTCTCGAAGGCTTCCTTGTAGAAGATCTTCACGCAGTGGCCGAACACGATGGGGTGCGAGACCTTCATCATGGTGGCCTTGACGTGCAGCGAGAACATCACGCCGGTCTTGTGCGCGTCCTCGATCTCCTTTTCATAGAAGGCCAGCAGCGCCTTCTTGCTCATGAACATGGAGTCGATGACCTCGCGGTCCAGCAGGGCAACCTTGGGCTTGAGGACGATGGCCTTGCCGCTCTTGGTGAGCAGTTCCATCTTGACGTTGCGCGCGCGGTCCAGGGTCATGGACTTCTCGCCGTGATAGAAGTCGCCGCCGTGCATGTGCGAGACGTGCGAGCGCGAGGCCTGGCTCCACTCGGCCATGCTGTGCGGGTTCTTGCGCGCGTATTCCTTCACGGCCTTGGGTGCGCGGCGGTCGGAGTTGCCTTCGCGCAGCACGGGGTTCACGGCGCTGCCGGTGCACTTGTTGTAGCGCGCGCGGATGTCCTTGTCCTCGTCCGTGGTCGGGTTCTCGGGGTAGTCGGGGATCTTGTAGCCCTTGCCCTGCAGTTCCTTGATGGCGGCCTTGAGCTGGGCCACCGAGGCGCTGATGTTGGGCAGCTTGATGATGTTGGCCTCGGGCTTGAGCGTGAGCTTGCCCAGTTCGGCCAGGTTGTCGGGCACCTTCTGGTCGTCGCCGAGGAACTCGGGGAACTCACCCAGGATGCGGGCCGCCACGGAGATGTCGCTGGTGGCGACGTTGATGCCGGCCGGGTTGGTGAAGGCGCGGATGATGGGCAGAAACGCGTAGGTCGCCAGCAGGGGCGCCTCGTCGGTGAGGGTGTAGACGATGGTGGGTTGCTTCGAGCTCATGCGCTTGCTTCCGTAGATCCTGGGTTGTCGGGTTGGCTGGAACTTCCGGCAAGGACGAGGTGGATGTGTTTTCGCCGGAATCCCCGATTGTCGCCGGACCGGGAGCCGGTTCCGGCCCGGCCGGCCGGATGTCCCGGCTCGGCGGGCGTCTTAGCCGGGAAGCGAAGGCGCATGGCCGCCGGTTTCGGCGCTCTTCTCCAGCATTTCCCGCGCCAGGTCGACGAAGGCGCGCAGCTTGGGCGCCTGCGCCGCGCGGCGCGGAAAGTACAGGAACAGGCCCGGTTCCCCGAAGGCAGAGCACGGCAGCAGCTGGCGCAGGCGGCCCTCGCGCAGATCGGCACGCACCAGCGGCTCGAAGATGTAGGCGATGCCCACGTCAGCCAGCGCCAGGTCGCGGGCATAGAGCGCGTCGGTGACGCGCACCGTGCCCGGCACCTCGACCGAGACGTGGGCACCTTCCTTGTCGCGCAGGTCCCAGGCGTACACGCCGCCCGAGGTCACGAAGCGAAAGCCGATGCAGTTGTGCTGCTGCAGCGACTCGATGCTGTGCGGCTCGCCGGCGGTGGCCAGATAGCGCGGCGTGGCCACCATGATGGCCTCGAAGGGCGGCGTGAGCCGCACCGCCACCATGTCCTGCGCCACGGTGTGGCCCAGCCGGACGCCCGCGTCGTGGCCGCTGGCCACGATGTCGGCCAGGCCGTCGTCGCAGGTGATCTCTATCACCAGCCCGGGATGGCGCAGCGCCATTTCGGCCACCAGCGGCGTCATTGCCAGCGGCAGGGCCACGTGGGGCACGTTGATGCGCAGCACGCCGCCCACGCGCCCGAGCGCTTCACCGAAACGGTCCACCGCATCGCCGATCTCGCCCATCGCGGGTGCCAGCACGCCGACGAAGCCGGCGCCCGCCTCGGTGAGCCGTACGCTGCGGGTGGTGCGCGCGAAGATCGGCTGGCCCAGGTGGTCTTCAACGGCCCGCACCGCGTGGCTCACGGCCGAGGCGCTCATGCCGAGTTCGGCCGCGGGGGGGGGGGGGGCCCCCCCCCCGCGGGGCCCCCCCCCCCGCGGGGGGGGGGGGGGGGGGGGGGGGGGGGGGGGGTGTGGGTGTATTTTTGTTTTGGGT
>NZ_JBGLYN010000169.1:0-247 GCF_047304045.1 Variovorax sp. Varisp85 | reverse complement strand
GCCTGCGGCGGCGACGTCCACGTACTCGTGGCCGGCGCCAACGCTGCCGAAGCCGGCAAGGCCGCCGCGCAGATCGCGGGCGTGGCCAAGGTCATCGTGGCCGACAGCCCCAGCCTGGCCGAGAACCTGGCCGAGAACGTCGCCGCCCAGGTGCTGGCGATCGCATCCAGCTACAGCCACATCCTGTTCCCCTCGACCGCCAACGGCAAGAACGTCGCGCCGCGCGTGGCCGCCAAGCTCGACGTGG
>NZ_JBGLYN010000168.1:0-247 GCF_047304045.1 Variovorax sp. Varisp85 | reverse complement strand
TCGCCGGAAGACTTCCTGCAGCTGCTGCAAGTGCAGAAGGTGACGGTGCTCAACCAGACGCCTTCGGCCTTCGGCCAGCTGACCAGCCTGCCGCGAGCCTACCAAGAGCATTTGTCCCTGCGCGTGGTGATCTTCGGCGGAGAGGCACTGGACCCGCAGCGCCTGCGCCAGTGGATCGAGCACCATGGCGATGACAGCCCGCAACTGATCAACATGTACGGCATCACCGAGACCACGGTGCATGTGA
>NZ_JBGLYN010000167.1:0-254 GCF_047304045.1 Variovorax sp. Varisp85 | reverse complement strand
GTCCACGGTGGCATAACCCGCCAATCGGCCGGCCGCGTGGTAAATAAATTCACGACCCTGCGCACGCTGCCGCCCCTGGCCCCGTAAGCCACCCTGGAACCCCAGGACACCGCCCGCCCCCCCCAGACCCCCCCGTATAAGTAGACCAGCCGCAACGCAAAGGCCCCCCCCACCGCCCCCAAACCCGCCCCGTAAAGAATAAATGACACCAAAAACCCAAAAAAGTGGGAACTGGAAAACCCGAACAGCCCACA
>NZ_JBGLYN010000166.1:0-260 GCF_047304045.1 Variovorax sp. Varisp85 | reverse complement strand
GCGTACGTAGGCCAGTGGGCCGCCGCCCGCCGCCGCGGGGGGCCCCTGCAGCCCCATGGGGGCAAAAGCGGGGCCCCGCAATCGGGCGGCGGGGGTGGGCCCCCAGTGCGTAACCCCGGCCCCCGCCCGGGTGGGGGGGGGGTGGACCCACGTGTGGGTATAAAACGGCCAGGGCGGGGAGCCCAACAAAAAAGCCCCCAAAACCCCCCAGGCGCGGCAGCGGTTAAATGCCCCCCAGGCCGGGTTAGGCGTATTAATTT
>NZ_JBGLYN010000165.1:0-269 GCF_047304045.1 Variovorax sp. Varisp85 | reverse complement strand
TGGTGCGGCTGGCAGGAATTGAACCCACGACCCCTTGGTTCGTAGCCAAGTACTCTATCCAACTGAGCTACAGCCGCACAGCTTGCAATTATAGCCCGCTTTTATCGACCTTTCGGACTTCACCGGTCGATCCATCGCGAAGGCACAAAAGAAAAATGCCCGGAAGAAGAATCTTCCGGGCATTTTCAGTGATGGTGCGGCTGGCAGGAATTGAACCCACGACCCCTTGGTTCGTAGCCAAGTACTCTATCCAACTGAGCTACAGCCGC
>NZ_JBGLYN010000164.1:0-277 GCF_047304045.1 Variovorax sp. Varisp85 | reverse complement strand
ATGAAGGATTCCAAGGTGATCGTGGCGATCAACAAGGACGAGGAAGCGCCGATCTTCTCGGTGGCCGACTACGGGCTCGTGGCCGACCTGTTCACGGCGGTGCCGGAACTGGTGAAGGCGCTCTGACCGCACCGGCGCAATGAGCCAGAGGGCATCGTTCGCGATGCCCTTTTCGTATCCGCTGTATCTGGAGACAAGACATGAGCTACACCGCCCCCCTCAAGGACATGCTGTTCGACATCGAGCACCTGGCCAACATCGGCGAGATCGCGAAGCT
>NZ_JBGLYN010000163.1:0-290 GCF_047304045.1 Variovorax sp. Varisp85 | reverse complement strand
CCGCGGCTGTCGGCGAAGTCGAACACCACCGCGCGCAACGCGCTGTAGCTCGTCGTGCAGTAGCTCCAGAGGTACGCACGGTGTGTCTTGCCGTTCCCCGGCTTGAGCATCGCCACCGGTGTCTCGTCGGCATGCAGCACGCGGTCTTCGAGCATCTCGCGCTTGAGCGCATCGACCAGAGGCTGCAGCTGCACGCCGCACTGCCCGACCCAACTGGCCAGCGTCGAGCGCGGGATGGCGACACCCGCGCGACCGAAGATGGCTTCCTGCCTGTACAGCGGCAGGTGATC
>NZ_JBGLYN010000162.1:0-331 GCF_047304045.1 Variovorax sp. Varisp85 | reverse complement strand
TGGCGGACAAGGAGGCGCAGGCCAGCATCATGTGGCTGCTGCACAAGCTGCGGGATGCGTTGCTGAAGAAGAAAGGCAGGCATTCGGCTATCGTCCCGCCTCAAGCGGGCGCGGTGGCCCAGAAGGACAAGCCCGGTGACCAACTCGGGCATATCAGCAAGCAGGCGCCGGCCAACGGGCGGGGATGCAGCCTCAAGAATCGACCTGCACCTGCGCGCAAGGGCGGCTCCATCAGCCTCTCACTGGGTGACGAGAGCTTCACCCACACCGACTTCGTTCTCGCAGCGCCGCTGCCGATCGAATGGGCGCGCACCTACGCCAGCGACCTCGA
>NZ_JBGLYN010000161.1:0-365 GCF_047304045.1 Variovorax sp. Varisp85 | reverse complement strand
TAGACCTCAGGATGTCCGAAGAATCAGAAAAAATGTTGGTATAGTATAGGATCTCCACCACCTGCTACTTCGAAAAATGACGTATTGAAATTTCTATCTGTTAAAACCATAGTTATTCCACCGGCTAACACAGGTAATGATAATAATAATAACACTGCTGTTACTACTACTGCTCAACCGAATAAGGCTAATTTGTGTAATCTTATACCTGGACTTCTCATATTTAATATTGTAGTAATAAAGTTCATAGCACCTAATAGGCTACTTATACCAGACAGATGTAAAGCAAAAATTGCTAAATCTACACTTGGTCCACTATGACTTTGTAAACCTGATAACGGGGGATAAACAGTTCAACCTGTACC
>NZ_JBGLYN010000160.1:0-367 GCF_047304045.1 Variovorax sp. Varisp85 | reverse complement strand
CGAGCAGCACCTGGACATCGATCCGGCGCAGGTCATCTGGACCTGGTGGAACCAGGCCAACCCTCTGGGCTTCAGCAGGATTCCGCAGGTCGGCGTGGGCAATCCGCCCGTGGCGGGGTGAACGCGCGGTGATGCAAGGCACCCGCACAGCCGGGGCGGCGACCCTGTTTGCCGCTGCACTCCTTCTGGCGGGATGCCCCATGCAAGACGACTCCAAAGCCCAGCCTCACCAACCCTTCATGTCGGACAGCAAGCTGCCGCGCTTCACCAGGCTCGACAAGTTCGATCCGCACCGCAAGGACTTCGTCTGCCAGCACGAGGCCGCCGCCAATCCGCCCATCACGGCAGAAGCCGAAGCACTGTTTCA
>NZ_JBGLYN010000015.1:0-92531 GCF_047304045.1 Variovorax sp. Varisp85 | reverse complement strand
CCCGGCCCCGGGGGGGCCCCCCCCGCCTCCGCCCCCCCGCCGCCCCCCCCCCTTTTTTCGCCGGCCGCCCCCCCCCGGGCCCCCTTCGCACAATGGACGCTGCCGTTGTGCTGGCTGATCAACCAGTGCTCTGATCGATCACGCTGGCGGGGTGCTCTGCGCAGCGAAATAAAGGAGGAGGCCGAAGGCCGGGGGACATTCGCGGAGCAGAGTACCCCGTCGGCGTGAGCGCACCCCGAACACGACAGCCTGCCCAGAGCCACCCACGACCAAAGGATCAGGCCAGTGTGTAAGCCGTCTTCACAGTGGTGAAGAACTCCTGCGCGTACTTGCCCTGCTCGCGCGGACCATAGCTCGAACCCTTGCGGCCGCCGAACGGCACGTGGTAGTCGACGCCTGCCGTCGGCAGGTTGACCATCACCATGCCGGCCTGGCTGTGGCGCTTGAAGTGCGTGGCGTACTTCAGGCTCGTGGTCGCAATGCCCGCCGAGAGGCCGAACTCTGTGTCGTTGGCCGTTGCCAGCGCCTCTTCGTAGTTCTTCACGCGGATCACGCTCGCGACCGGCCCGAAGATCTCTTCCTTGTTGATGCGCATGGCCGCGGCCGATTCGCTGAAGAGCGCGGGCGACATGTAGTAGCCGTCGGTCTCCAGCTTCAGCAGCTCGCCGCCGGCAGCCAGCGTGGCGCCCTCGCCCTTGCCGATGGCAACGTATTCCATGTCCTGGTCGAGCTGCGACTTGGACGAGACGGGGCCGATGTCGGTGCCCTGCGCGAGCGCATCGCCGACCTTGATCTTGGCCATGCGCGCCTTCATCGCCTCGATGAACTTGGGGTAGATGCCTTCGGTCACGATGAGGCGGCTCGACGCGGTGCAGCGCTGGCCGGTGGAATAGAACGCGCTTTGCACGCTGAGCTCCACGGCCTGCGCGAGGTCGGCGTCGTCCAGGATCACCTGCGGGTTCTTGCCGCCCATTTCGAGCTGCACCTTCTTGTGGTTGGTGACGCACTGCACGGCGATGTTGCGGCCCACGCCGACCGAGCCCGTGAAGCTGATCGCATGGATGCCGGGGTGGTTGACCAGCGCGTTGCCGATCACGCTGCCGCGGCCCATCACGAGGTTGAACACGCCGGCCGGGATGCCCGAGCGGCTGATGATCTCGGCCAGCGCCCAGGCGCAGCCAGGCACGAGGTCGGCAGGCTTCAGGACCACGCAGTTGCCGAAAGCGAGCGCAGGCGCGATCTTCCAGGCCGGGATGGCGATGGGGAAGTTCCACGGCGTGATGAGGCCGACCACGCCGACCGGCTCGCGCGTGATCTCCACGCCGATGTTGGGCCGCACCGAAGGCAGCACCTCGCCCGACAGGCGCAGGCATTCGCCGGCGAAGAACTTGAAGATCTGGCCCGCGCGCGTGGCTTCGCCGATGCCTTCGGCGCGGGTTTTGCCTTCTTCACGGGCCAGCAGCGTGCCGAGTTCTTCCTTGCGCGCGAGGATTTCGGTACCGATCTTGTCGAGCGCATCGGAGCGCGCCTGGATGCTGCCCGTAGCCCAGGCCGGGAAGGCGGCGGTGGCGGCAGCCACGGCGGCCTCGACGTGCGACGCGTCGCCCTGCGTGTACTGGCCGAGCACGTCGGACAGGTTGCTGGGGTTGAGGTTGGGGCTGTAGCTTGCGCCGGCACGCCATTCGCCGCCGATCAGGTTGTCGAAGTTTTGCATGAGGGGTTCCTTGCTGCTCGATGGAAAGAAAGAAGCCGGAGCACTGGGTGTCCGGCTGCGGAAATGGAAACGGGAGACTAAACCTTCAACGGACCATGCAAGGTTTTTTGTTGTCGAAAGTCCATCCCGGAATCAAGTATTGCATCGCCTGCGCGTCGTTGCGCGCGCCCAGGCCGTGCTTCAGGTAGAGCTGGTGCGCCTTCTCGACTTCATCCATGTCGAGTTCCACGCCCAAGCCGCCGCGCGTGGGCACCTTCACGAAGCCGCCTTCGATCTGCAGCGGCTCTTTCGTCAGGTGCTGGCCGTCCTGCCAGATCCAGTGCGTGTCGATCGCGGTGACCTTGCCCGGCGCCGCGGCCGCCACGTGCGTGAACATGGCGAGCGACACGTCGAAGTGGTTGTTCGAATGCGAGCCCCAGGTCAGGCCCCAGGCCTGGCACAGCTGCGCCACGCGCACGGAGCCCTGCAGGGTCCAGAAGTGCGGATCGGCCAGCGGAATGTCGACCGACTGCAGCGACAGGCTGTGCACCATCTCGCGCCAGTCGGTGGCCACCATGTTGGTGGCGGTCGGCAGGCCGGTGGCGCGGCGGAACTCGGCCATCACCTCGCGGCCCGAGAACACGCCTTCGGCGCCGCACGGGTCTTCGGCATAGGCCATCACGCCGTGCAGGTCGCGGCACAGGCGAATCGCGTCGGCGAGCAGCCAGCCGCCGTTCGGGTCGAGCGTGACGCGCGCCTGCGGAAAGCGCTCGTGCAGCGCGCGGATGGCCTCGACTTCTTCCTCGCCGCGCAGCACGCCGCCCTTGAGCTTGAAATCGGTGAAACCATAGCGCGCATGCGTGGCCTCGGCGAGGCGCACGATGGCCTCGGGCGTCATGGCTTCTTCATGGCGCAGGCGGAACCAGTCGTTGTCGGCGCCGGGGTCGCTTTCGTACGGCAGGTCGGTCTTGTTGCGGTCGCCCACATAGAAGAGGTAGCCGAGCATCTGCACCGCGTCGCGCTGCTGGCCTTCGCCGAGCAGGGCCGCCACGGGCACTTCGAGATGCTGGCCGAGCAGGTCGAGCAACGCCGCTTCGACGGCCGTCACTGCATGGATGGTCACGCGCAGGTCGAAGGTCTGCAGGCCGCGGCCGCCGCTGTCGCGGTTGGCGAAGGCGCTGCGCATGCTGTTGAGCACGGCGTTGTGGCGGCCGATGGGCTGGCCGACGATGAGGCCGCGCGCGTCTTCGAGCGTCTGGCGGATCTTCTCGCCGCCCGGCACTTCGCCGACGCCGGTGTGGCCGGCGCTGTCGGTCAGGATCAGCAGGTTGCGCGTGAAGAACGGACCGTGCGCGCCGCTGAGGTTCATCAGCATGCTGTCGTGGCCCGCGACGGGAATCACGCGCATGCCGGTGACGACGGGGGCACCGGTGACGGGAGAAGTGGAATCTGAAGATGTCATTTTCGAATCAATCCAAAACCATGCCGACCCCTTCGGGAAACACCGCGGGACCGGCTCTGCCGGGGCCGCTGGTGTTGCTCCGGCAAGGGTGTGCGCGAAGCCTGGGGAGCATTAGATCCTCACGGCCTGGCGGGCGAGCAGCTTCCAGCTTCCGCCCTGCTTCTGCCAGACGCCGAGGATCTTCAGCGCCACCTTGCCTGGCTTGCCCGAATCGTTGGTGTCGGCCGCGAGCGTGTGGCGCACGATGGCAGTCTGGCCGTCGACCACCTTGATGGTCTGGTCGGTGATCGTGATGGCCACGAAGTCCGACTTGCCGTCCACCAGGTCGCCGATGAAGCTGGCCTTGGTGTCGACCTTGCCGCTCGAGTGGCCATAGCTCAGGTCGTCGGCCACCAGTGCACCGAGCGCGGCGGCGGTCGGATCGATCATCGCAATGCGCAGGCGCTCGGCGGCGGCTGCCACTTCGGGCGAGGCCGATGCCGCATTGCCCGCCGGCATCATCGAGCACCCTGAGAACGCGGCCGCCGCGGCGGCAATCAGGAAGAGCTTCTTGAGGAACATTGCCTTGTCTCCGTGTTGTTGTTCGTGTTCGACGGCTTGCCGGCTTACTGCGGGCCGAGCGCGTCGATCAGCGCCTTGAGCTGTTCCATCTCGGCGGGCTTCAGGTCGGTGAGCGGCGCTCGCACGGGGCCCGCGTCGTGGCCGACGATCTTGGCGCCGGCCTTCACGATGCTCACGGCATAGCCCGGCATGCGGTTGCGCAGTTCGAGGTACGGCATGAAAAAGTTCTTCAGCAGGCGGTGCTGCGTCGGCAGGTCGTCGGCGGCCACGGCCTTGTAGAAGTCCATGGCGGTCTTCGGAATGAAGTTGAAGACGGCCGACGAATACACCGGCGTGCCCATTGCCTTGTAGGCAGCGGCATAGACCTCGGCCGTAGGCAGGCCGCCCAGGTAGGCGAAGCGGTCGCCCATCTTCTGGTAGATGGCGACCATGGCCTCGATGTCGCCGATGCCGTCCTTGAAGCCGACGAGATTCGGGTTGCGCTCGGCCAGGCCGGCGAGCGTGTCGGGTTTCAGGCGGCTGGTGGCGCGGTTGTAGACGATCACGCCGAACTTCACGCTCTTGCACACGGCCTCGACGTGCGCGGCCAGGCCTTCCTGGCCGGCTTCGGTGAGGTAGTGCGGCAGCAGCAGGATGCCGTGCGCGCCAGCCTTCTCGGCGGCTTGCGCGCACTGGATGGCGAAGCGCGTGGGGCCGCCGGCGCCGGCAATGATCGGCACCACGCCGCGGCAGGTGTCGACAGCCGTCTGGATGATGCCGGGGTACTCGTCGCCAGTCAGCGAGAAGAACTCGCCCGTGCCGCCGGCCGCGAACAGAGCGCTCGCGCCGTAGGGAGCGAGCCATTCGAGGCGCTCGACGTAGCCCTTCTTGTTGAAGTCGCCGTTGCTGTCGAAGTCGGTCAGCGGAAACGAGAGCAGGCCGGAGCCCATGATGGTCTTGAGTTCTTGCGGGTTCATCGGGAAGAGTCCAGTGAAGTTTTTGAAAAATGAAGAAGATTCAAAGGGCGGCGATGCGGCTGCCGCCAGGTCGCCCCAAGGCGGGCCGCGCCCCACCCTCGGGGGGTGGCGAATTACACGGAGCGAAGCGAGTGAAGAGCCGGGGGGCAGACATGACTAGTCGAGCCTGACGTTGGCCTCTTTGATGACTTGCGCCCAGCGCGCGCGCTCCTTGGCGAAGAACTGGTCCTGCTCGGGCGCGGCCATGGTCACGACCTCTGCGCCCTGCCCCGCGAGGCGCGCGCGGATGTCGGGCGTGCGGATGATGCGCACCAGTTCCTTGTTGAGCCGGGCGATCACCGCGTCGGGCACGCCGCGCGCCGCGACAACGCCCTGCCAGGTGCCCGACTCGTAGCCGGGGACGCCCTGCTCCGCGATGGTCGGCACGCTGCCGATCAGCGGCATGCGCGTGGCTTTCGACACGGCGATCAGCTTGAGCTTGCCGGACTGCACCTGTGGATAGGTGGCGAGCATGCCGTTCATCAGCACCTGCGTCTGGCCCGACACGGTGTCGAGCACCGCCTGCACGCCGCCCTTGTAGGGCACGTATTCCCACTTGGCGCCGACCTTGCGCTGCAGCTCGATGCCGGCCAGGTGCGCGGTGCTGCCGCTGGCGGTCACGGCGAAGTTGAGATCGCTTTTCTTCGAGAGCTCGACCAGTTCCTTCAGCGTGTTCGCCTGCACCGAGGGATGCACCACCAGCAGGTGCGGCGAGTAGGCCAGCATGGAAACGCTGCGCAGGTCCTTCGACGGATCGAAAGGCAGCTTGGGATACAGCGACGGGCTGATGGCCAGCGCGCCGAGGTCGCACAGCATCAGCGTGTAGCCGTCGGCCGGTGCCTTGGCCAGCAGGTCGGCGCCGAGGTTGCCGTTGGCGCCGGCCTTGTTGTCGATGATCACCGACTGGCCCAGCGCCTCCGACAGCGGCTGGCTGATGGACCGCGCAATGATGTCGGACGAGCCTCCCGGCGGGTACGGGACGATGATGCGGATCGGCTTCGAGGGCCAGTTGCCGCCCCCGCCCTGCTGCGCGCCCTGCGCGATGGCGCCCAGCGGCAGGTTGGCGGCCAGGGTGGTGGCGAGTGCGGCACCGAGTGCGCCGCGCCGGTTGATGGTCATGCTGCCTCCAGTTGTTCGATGGTTCGTCATGGCTTCGCCCGTGCCCGAGCGAGTTATCAGTCATCGTACAACCAGAAAAACAACTTGTCCAGCCTGGCCGGCAAGAAAAATTCAGCTGGAGGGAGTGTCGTCGGACGACGGCGCGGCCGTGCCTGCGGCCGCATCGGCCTTCGCCTTCTGCTGCGCGGCCTCCTGCGCCAGGCGCAGCCGCTCGCGGCTGTTGGTCAGGTGGATGCGCATGGCCGCGCGCGCCGACTCGGGATCGCGCCGCGCGATGGCCGCGTAGATCTCCTCGTGCTCGCGGTTGACCCGGTTCAGATAGGGCGCGCCACCCTCGTGCGTGCGGATGGCGCTGATACGCGTACGCGGAATGAGCGTGGTGCCCAGGTGCCGCATGATGTCCGCGAAATAGGGGTTGCCGGTCGACTCGGCGATCTGCAGGTGGAAGCGGAAATCCGGCCCCACGGTGTCGCCCGCCACGACCACGTTGCGCTCGAAATCGTCGAGCGCCTGGCGCATGGCAACCAACTGCTCGTCGGTGCGGCGGCTCGCAGCAAGGCCGGCCGACTCGGTCTCCAGGCTGATGCGCAGCTCCAGCACGGCCAGCACGTCGACCGATGCGGCAATCTCCCCGGGATCGAGGCGAAACACCCCGCCCGCCCGCGGCTGCAGCACGAAGGTGCCCACGCCGTGCAGCGTCTCGACCAGCCCGCCGGCCTGCAGCTTCGACAGCGCCTCGCGCACCACGGTGCGGCTCACGCCATAGGCCTGCATGATGGCCGACTCGGTCGGCAGCTTGTCGCCCGGGCGCAGCGACTGGCTGCGGATTTTTTCGCCCAGGTCTTCCACCAGCCCATGCGCGAGGCCGCGTGCGCGCTGGCGCGGTCGCCCCACGAAAGCGGCTCCCGCAGCCGAAGCGGCAGACGCCGTTTCCGCTGGCGCTTGTGATTCCAAGGGATTACCCGCAGTCGACTGAGCCATGGCCACGATGATAATCTCCAACTAGTTGTACGACAACAGATAACTCGATTCACATCTCCTGGCGCCGCCGGCCATTTCGCCTGCGGCTTTCGGCTTCCACGGCACCGACATGCAGCCCTTTGACTTTGCTCCGTCGGCATCGTACCGGCCGCTTTCAGCAAAGCACCGTGACGGCGGGCCCTCGGAAACCATGACTCCTGAATGTATGGACGCGCAACGATGACAGACAAGAAGATGAACCGCCTCCTCCTGACCGGCGCGGCCGGCGGACTCGGCAAGGTGCTGCGCGAGCGGCTCAAGCCCTTTGCCGGCACGCTGCGCCTGTCGGACATCGCTTCGCTTTCGCCAGCCGTGGACGCGAGCGAGGAAGTCGTGCCCTGCGACCTCTCGGACAAGGCGGGAGTGCATGCGCTGGTCGAAGGCTGCGACGCCATCGTCCACCTGGGCGGCGTGTCGGTGGAGCGCCCGTTCGAGGAAATCCTCGAAGCCAACATCAAGGGCGTGTTCAATGTCTACGAAGCGGCGCGCCGCCACGGCGTGAAGCGCGTGGTGTTCGCGAGTTCGAACCACGTGATCGGCTTCTACAAGCAGAGCGAACACATCGACGCGCACGCCGTGCGCCGGCCCGACGGCTACTACGGCCTGTCGAAATCCTTCGGCGAGGACGTGGCGCAGTTCTACTTCGACCGCTGGGGCATCGAGACCGTGAGC
This sequence comes from Variovorax sp. Varisp85, assembly GCF_047304045.1. Lineage (NCBI taxonomy): Bacteria > Pseudomonadati > Pseudomonadota > Betaproteobacteria > Burkholderiales > Comamonadaceae > Variovorax > Variovorax sp. Varisp85. The sequence continues at coordinate 85,009 of NZ_JBGLYN010000015.1, read as the reverse complement.
ATCCGCATCGGCTCCTCGTTCCCGGAGCCCGCCAACCGCCGCATGATGAGCACCTGGCTCAGCTATCGCGACCTGACGACGCTGATCGAGAAGTCGCTGTTCACGCCGGACGTGAAGCACACGGTGGTCTACGGCATGTCGAGCAATCGCGACGTGTGGTGGGACAACAGCGCGGCCGCGCACCTGGGCTTCGTGCCGCAAGACAGCTCGGAGGTGTTTCGCGACAAGGTCGAAGCACAACCACCTGTCGCCCCCATCGACCCGAACGCCATCTACCAGGGCGGCGCCTTCACCGCGCAAGGCCCCTTCGGCGATGCAAGCTGAACTGGTTCTCGACGCGCGCAACGGCACCGGCGAAAGCCCGGTGTGGCATGCCGGGCAGCAGGCGCTGTACTGGGTCGACATTCCGGCGCGCACACTGAACCGCTGGCACGCGAGCGAAGGCCACACGCAATGGACGGCGAACGAAATGATCGCCTGCATCGCGCCGCGCGCCGACGTTCCCGGCGAATGGATCGCCGGCATGGAAAGCGGCCTGTTCTCGCTGAAGCCGCAGGCCGATGGCACGTTGGCCGCCAGCCCGCTCGCCCCCGTCGCGCACGCGGCACCGGCCATGCGCTTCAACGACGGCCGCTGCGACCGACAGGGCCGCTTCTGGGCCGGCACGATGCTGCTCGACATGGCGGCCGGCGCGCGCATCGGCCGCCTCTACCGCTACGGCAAGGGCAGCGACAACGCCGCTGAGCGCCTCGGCGATCTCATCGTGCCCAACGGCCTGGCCTTCAGCCCGGACGGCCGCACGATGTACCTCTCGGACTCGCACCCCAGCGTACAAGCCGTCTGGGCCTTCGACTACGACACGGACACCGGCACGCCCACCAACCGCCGCCTGTTCATCGACATGAGGCCCCTGCCCGGCCGTCCCGACGGCGCCGCCATGGACACCGACGGCTGCTACTGGATCTGCGGCAACGACGCTGGCCTGGTGCACCGCTTCACGCCCGACGGCCGGCTCGACCGCTCGCTCGAAGTACCGGTGAAGAAGCCCGCCATGTGCGCCTTTGGCGGCCCGGACCTCGACACCCTCTTCGTCACCTCCATCCGTCCCGGCGGCACCGACCTTTCGGACCAGCCGCTGGCCGGCGGCGTGTTCGCGCTGCGGCCCGGTGCGAAGGGCCTCGCGGAGCCCGCTTTCGGCATCTGACCCCGTTGTTCATCCACTGCGTTTTCTTTTCATCCACCGAGGAGCTATCAAGAATGAAATCACTACAAATGAAGAAGCTGTCGGGCCTGATCGCGATCGGCCTGGTCGCCCTCACGGTATCGAACGCCGCCATGGCACGAACCTTCCGCTCCGCCGAAGTGCACGCCAAGGACTTTCCCACCAACCAGGCGGTGAAGTTCATGGGCGATGAGCTGTCGAAGGCCACGGGCGGCAAGGACAACATCAAGATCTTCGCCGACAGTTCGCTGGGCTCGGAGAAGGACACGGTCGAGCAGGTGAAGATCGGCGCGCTGGACATGGTGCGCGTGAGCAGCGCCTCGTTCCACGGCATCGTGCCGGAGTCGGTGATTCCGTCGCTGCCCTTCCTGTTCCGCGACATCGAGCATTTCCGCAAGGCCATGTACGGACCGACCGGCGACAAGGTGCTGGCCGCGTTCGAGAAGGCCGGCTTCATCGGCCTGTGCATGTATGAAAGCGGGGCGCGCTCGGTCTACGCCAAGAAGCCGATCAAGACAGTGGCCGACATGAAGGGCCTGAAGATCCGCGTGCAGCCCTCCGACCTGATGGTGAGCCTGGTGAGCGCCACCGGCGCCTCGCCCACGCCGATGCCCATCGCCGAGGTCTACACCGGCCTGAAGACCGGCCTGGTGGACGCCGCCGAGAACAACTACCCCTCGTACGACGAAGCCAAGCACTTCGAGGCCGCGCCGGTCTACTCCGAGACCATGCACGTCATGACGCCCGAAGTGCTGGTGTTCTCCAAGAAGATCTGGGACACGCTGAGCAAGGAAGAACAGGCCGCGATCCGCAAGGCCGCGAAGGACTCGGTGCCCTACTACGTGAAGCTGTGGGAGCCGCGCGAGAAGGACGCCAAGGCGGCCGTCATCAAGGGCGGCGCGAAAGTCGTGGCCGCCGCCGATATCGACCGCAAGGGCTTCGTCGATGCCGAGAAGCCGGTGTGGGACAAGTTCGCCACCACGCCGGAGCTGAAGGCGCTGGTGCAGGAAATCGTCAACACGAAATGACGCCCACGGCTTCTCTCCCTCACCTTTCGGAGGGAGGGGGCAAGGCAGGACTTCCAAATGCATTTGCTGACCCATCTGAACGCACGGCTTTCGCGCTGGGCGATGTACATCGCCTGCGTGTGCCTTGTCGGCCTGCTCGCAGTCGTCGTCTACGGCGTGGTGCTGCGCTACGTCTTCAATGACGCCCCGCCGTACGTGGAGCAGGTCGCGCTGCTGCTGGTGATCTCGGTCGCCATGTTCGGCGCTTCCGCCGGCGTGCGCGACGCCGGCCACATCGGCCTCGATTCGCTGGTGAAGGTACTGCCGCCCAAGGCGCAGTTCTGGTGCAAGGCGCTTGTCTATGTGCTGACCATCGGTTTCGCCATCGCATTGATCGCGGGCGGTGCCGAGATGGCCGTGTCCACACGCGAGTCGACCATTCCCACGCTGGGCATGTCCGAGGCCGTGCGCTACGTGCCGATTCTCTTTGCGGGGGTGCTGATCACCCTCTTCTCCCTCGAGCACCTGGCGGCTCAGTTCACAGACCAGAAGGTCGTTCCATCATGGCATTGACAGTGCTGTCGCTGAGCTTCGTGCTCTTCCTGCTGCTCGGCATGCCGGTGGCCTTCGCCATCGGGCTGAGCTGCCTGGCCACCTTTGCCTACGAGGGCCTGCCGTTCGAGACCGCCATCCAGATGATGGTGTCGGGCATGAACGTGTTCTCGTTCCTGGCCATTCCTTTCTTCATCTTCTCGGGCGAACTGATGCTGCACGGCGGCATCGCCGACAAGATCGTCGCCTTCGCGCGCAGCCTCGTCGGCCATTGGAAGGGCGGCCTGGGCCTGGCCAACGTGGTGGCATCGACGCTGTTCGGCGGCGTCTCCGGCTCCCCCGTGGCCGACACCTCGGCCATGGGCGGCGTGATGATCCCGATCATGAAGCGCGAGGGCTACAGCGCGGCGTATGCGGTGAACGTGACGACGCACGCCTCGCTCTCAGGTGCGCTGATGCCGACCTCGCACAACATGATCATCTACGCCTTCGCAGCGCAGGCCGCGGTGGGCACCATCGACGGGCACATCATCAAGGGCGTGTCCATCGGCGACCTGATGTTCGCGGGGCTGATCCCGGTGTTCTGGATCATGGTATGCATGCTGGTGGCCGCCTACTGGCAGGCCGCCAAGCATGGCTACCCGAAGCGCACCGACGGCAGCACGATGGTCGAGCGCTTCCCCGGCTGGGGCATGGTGGCCAAGACCTTCCTGGCTGCGATTCCCGGCCTGATGGTGATCGTGATCATCCTGGTGTGCGTGATGAAGGGCGTGGCAACGGCCACCGAGGCGGCGGCCATCGCGGTGACGTATTCGCTGCTGCTCACGGTGGTGGCCTACCGCACGATGACGCGCGAGAAGCTCTTCAAGTCGCTGGCCAAGGCGTCGAAGACCACCGGCGTGATCCTGTTGCTGATCGGCGTGTCGAACATGCTGCGCTACCAGATGGCCTACCTGGAGATTCCGGACGCCATCGAGACCGTGCTGCTGGCCGCGACCTCCAGTCCCTGGCTGATGCTGCTGTACATCAACATCATCCAGATCTTCCTGGGCATCTTCCTGGACATGGCGGCGCACATCCTGATCACGACGCCGCTGTTCCTGCCGCTGGCCATCCAGATGGGCGTGGGCCCGGTGCAGTTCGGGATGATGCTGCTGCTGAACTGCGCGCTGGGCCTGGTGCACCCGCCGGTGGGCACGGTGCAGTTCATCGGCTGCGCGATCGGCAAGATATCCATCGGGGAGGCGACGAAAACCGCCTGGCCCTACTATCTGGCGATCTTCATCGCCATCACCCTGGTGACCTACGTGCCGGCCTTCTCCACCTGGCTGCCCACGATGCTGACCGGCCACAAGGTGCTGTAAGCAACAAAGGTCCTCACGATGAGCAATGCTGCCTCCGGAGCCTCGCCGCTCTACATCCGCATCCACGCCAACGACAACGTGGCCATCGTCGCGAACGACGGCGGCCTGAAGGCCGGCACCTCGTTCGCCGACGGCCTGGTGCTGGTGGACAACGTGCCCCAGGGTCACAAGGTGGCCCTGGCCGACCTGGCCGAGGGCGCGGCCATCGTGCGCTACAACGTGGTGATCGGCTATGCACAGAAAGCACTGCCGCGCGGCAGCTGGGTGCACGAGCGCGTAATGCGCATGCCGGTGGCGCCCGGACTCGACGGCCTGCCCATCGCCACGGTCAAGCCCCCCGCCCTGCCCCCGCTGGAGGGCTACACCTTCGAGGGCTACCGCAACGCCGACGGCTCGGTGGGCACGCGCAACATCCTCGCGATCACGCAGACGGTGCAGTGCGTGGCCGGCGTGACCGACTTCGCGGTGCAGCGCATCAAGGCCGAGCTGCTGCCCAGGTACCCGAACGTCGACGACGTGGTGGCGCTGGAGCACAGCTACGGCTGCGGCGTGGCCATCGATGCGCCGGATGCCATCGTGCCGATCCGCACGCTGCGCAACATCAGCCTCAATCCGAACTTCGGCGGCGAGGTGATGGTGGTGAGCCTGGGCTGCGAGAAGCTGCAGCCCGAGCGGCTGCTGCCGCCGGGAAGCATTCCCATCATCGACAAGCGCGGCGATGCGGCAGAGCTCGACGTGGTCTGCCTGCAGGACGACGAGCATGTCGGCTTCATGTCGATGATCGACTCGGTCATGCGCCAGGCCGACGAGCACCTCGCGCGGCTCAACAGGCGCAGGCGCGAAACCGTGCCCGCCAGCGAACTGGTGGTGGGCGTCCAGTGCGGCGGCAGCGACGCCTTCTCGGGCGTCACCGCCAACCCCGCCGTGGGCTTCTGCACCGACCTGCTGGTGCGCGCGGGCGCCACCGTGATGTTCTCGGAAACGACCGAGGTGCGCGACGGCATCGACCAGCTCACCTCGCGCGCGTCCACGCCCGAGGTGGCCGAGGCCATGATCCGCGAGATGGCCTGGTACGACGCCTACCTGCAGAAGGGCCGCGTCGACCGCAGCGCCAACACCACGCCGGGCAACAAGAAGGGCGGCCTGTCGAACATCGTCGAGAAGGCGATGGGCTCCATCGTCAAGTCGGGCTCGGCGCCCATCACCGGCGTGCTCGCGCCCGGCGAGAAGGCAGCGCAGAAGGGCCTGATCTACACCGCCACGCCGGCCAGCGATTTCATCTGCGGCACGCTGCAGCTGGCGGCCGGCATCAACCTGCACGTGTTCACCACCGGCCGCGGCACGCCCTACGGGCTGGCCGAGGTACCGGTGATCAAGGTCGCCACGCGCAGCGACCTCGCGCGCCGCTGGCACGACCTGATGGACGTGAACGCAGGCCGCATCGCCGACGGCGAGGCCAGCATCGAGGACGTGGGCTGGGAGCTGTTCCGCCTGATGCTCGACGTGGCCAGCGGCCGCAAGAAAACATGGGCCGAGCACTGGAAGCTGCACAACGCGCTGGTGCTGTTCAACCCGGCACCCGTGACCTGATCCCTTCGCACGGAGCAAAGACATGGAAGATCTCAAGGACAAGACAGCGCTCGTCACCGGCGCCAGCACCGGCATCGGCGCCGCGGTGGCCGTCGCCTTTGCGGCGCGCGGCATGCGCGTGGCGGTGCACTACAACAGCTCGGCCGATGCGGCGAACGGGGTGGTCGACACCATCCGCGCGGCCGGCGGCACCGCCTTCGCGCTGAAGGCCGACGTGCGCGACACGGCCGCAATCCGCGAATGCGTGAAGCAGGCCGCGGCGCAGCTGGGGCGCATCGACGTGCTCGTCAACAACGCCGGCAGCCTGGTCAAGCGCGTGCCGATCGCCGAGTTCGACGACGCGCTGTTCGACGAGGTGATGCACATCAACGCGCGCTCGGTGCTCGCCTACTGCCGCGAGGTGGTGCCGCTGATGCGCGCGCAGGGCGGCGGCAACATCATCAACGTGACCTCGGTCGCGGCACGCACCGGCGGCGGGCCAGCCGCCTATTTGTACGCGGGCTCGAAGGGTTTCGTGAGCACGGCGACGCACGGGCTCGCGAAGGAGCTGGTGGGCGACCGCATCCGCGTGAATGCCGTGGCGCCCGGCGTTATCCAGACGCCGTTCCAGGACCGCTTCTCGACACCCGCAATGCTGGAGAACTTCCGCGCCGGCATTCCGATGGGCCGCATCGGCGTGCCCGAGGAATGCGTCGGCGCCTTCCTGTACCTGGCGTCGGAGCAGCTCTCCGGCTACGTCACGGGGCAGGTGATCGAGGTGAACGGCGGCCAGTACATGCCCTGAGGCACGCACGAAGAACACGAGGAGGCCTTGCGCGAGGCCCCGGATCGGATCAACAACGGAGACGACGACATCATGAGAAGAATCCAGCTTGTTCGCGGCATCGCCGCCCTCTCGGCCACGGCCGCTCTTTCGCTCGGGCTGGCCACGCCGGCCGCGGCGCAGGCCGATTTTCCGAACCGTCCGATCGAGCTGCTGGTGCCCTACCAGCCCGGCGGCGGGACCGATGGCCTGGCACGCGCTTTTTCCGAGGCGAGCCGCAAGCACATCTCGCAGAGCATCGTGATCGTCAACCGCCCCGGCGCTGGCGGCGCCATCGGCTGGACGGAAGTGATCAACGCCAAGCCCGACGGCTACAAGCTCGCGGTGCTCACGGTCGAGCTGCTGACGCTGCCGCACCTGGGCCTTGCCAAGTTCAACTACGACGACTTCCAGCCGATCGCGCAGCTCAACGCCGATCCGGCGGCGATCACCGTGAAGGCCGACGCGCCGTGGAACACCATCGAGGAGTTCCTGGCGGCCGCGAAGAAGTCGCCCGAGGGCGTGCGCGTGGGCAACTCGGGCAACGGCTCGATCTGGCACCTTGCCGCCGCGGCGCTCGAAGACAAGACCGGCGCGAAGTTCGGCCACATCCCGTTCCAGGGCGCGGCGCCGGCGGTGCTGGCGCTGCTCGGCGGACACATCGAGGCCGTGGCGGTGAGCCCGGCCGAAGTCACCACGCATGTGCAGGGCGGCAAGCTCAAGGTGCTGATGGTGATGGCCGACAAGCGCGTGAAGGGCTTCGAAAAGGTGCCCACCGCCAAGGAACGCGGCATCGATCTGTCGATCGGCACCTGGCGCGGCCTCGGCGCGCCGAAGAACACACCGCCCGAAGTGATGGCGAAGCTGCGCGAGATGACGGCGAAGACCGCCGCCGAGCCGCTGATGCACGAGGTGATGGACAAGCAGAACCTGGGCTACGTCTACACCGACGGCGCCGTGTTCAAGGAGACGCTGGCCAAGGACAACGTCTACTTCAAGCAGCTCATCACCAAACTGAACATCAAACCCTGAACCGCGAACCATGAAAAGAAAAACCATCGCATCGCTGCTGTGGCTGGCCGCCATCGGCCCCGCCTCGGCCGCCACCTGGGTCTACGTGTCCAACGCGGACAGCCAGGAAATCTCCGTGCTCGAGCTCGACCGCGCCCAGGGCGCACTCAAGCCGGTGCAGACGCTGAACGTCGGCGGCACGGTGATGCCGATGGTGGTGAGCCACGACAAGCGCGTGCTGTATGCCGCGCTGCGCTCGCAGCCGTTTCGCGTGGCCTCGCTGTCGATCGACGGCGCCACCGGCAAGCTGCAGAAGCTCGGCGAGGCGCCGCTGGCCGACAGCATGGCCAACATCGACCTGGACGCGAGCGGCAAGTGGCTCTTCGCGGCCTCCTACCAAGGCGGCAAGATCACGGTCAATTCCATCGGCAAGGACGGCGCCGCGGGCCCCGTCCATCAATTGATCCAGACCGGGCCCAACGCGCACGCGATCCACGCGGACGCCAGCAACCGCTTCGTGCTGGCCACCAGCCTGGGCGGCGACAACGTGTCGAGCTGGCGCTTCGACGCCGAGAAGGGCCTGCTGTCGCCCAACGATCCGCCGCTGACGACCACATCCACGAAATCGGGCCCGCGCCACTTCATCTGGGACAAGGCGCAGCGCCACGTCTATCTGCTGGACGAGCTCGACGCCGCCCTGCACGTGTTCGCATGGGACGCGGCGCGCGGCACGCTCAAGCTCGAACAGAGCACGACCACGCTGCCCGCCGGCTTCACCGGCAAGCCCTGGGCCGCCGACCTGCACCTGACGCCCGACGGGCGCTACCTGTACGCGTCGGAGCGCACCTCGAGCACGCTGTCGGCGTTCAAGGTCGATGCCGCCACGGGACAACTGCAGCCGCTGGGCCAGACCCCGACCGAGAAGGTGCCGCGCGGCTTCGCCATCGACTCCAGCGGGCGCTATCTCATCGCCGCGGGACAGGAATCGCACGGCATCTCGCTCTACGCCATCGACGCCGCCACCGGCGCGCTGGGCAGGCCCCAGCACCTGGACGTCGGCAAGAACCCGAACTGGATCGAGATCGTCGACATGCCCTGACGGCCCCGCACCACCCATCACAAGGAGACACCTGCATGCAACGCCGCACACTCATTCGCACCGCCCTCGCCTCTTCCCTCGCCGCCGGCCTTCCGGCCGCCTTCGCGCAGGGCGGCGGCAACTGGCCGACGGGCAAGGCCATCACCTACCTCGTGCCCTTTCCCGCCGGCGGCACCACCGACGTGCTGGCCCGCCTGATCGGGCAGAAGCTCGGCCCCGTGCTGGGCACGAGCGTGATCATCGACAACAAGGGCGGCGCCGGCGGCAGCGTGGGCTCGGAGGTCGGTTCGCGCGCCGCGCCCGACGGCTTCACGATGGTCGGCGGCACGATCAGCTCGCACGCGATCAACGTGAGCCTGTATCCCAAGCTGGGCTACGACCCGCAGAAGTCGTTCGCGCCGGTGACGCTGATCGGCACCAACCCGGTGGTGCTGGTGGTGAACCAGGCAAGCCCGTACAAGACACTGAAGGACGTGATCGCAGCCAGCAAGGCCAAGGCCGGCGGGCTCTCGTCGGCCTCGGCCGGCACGGGCACCTCGCAGCACCTCGCGCTGGAACTGATGGCCTTCAAGTCGGGCGTGAAGTTCACGCACATTCCGTACAAGGGCAGCGGCCCGGCAATCCAGGACGTGATCGGCGGGCAGGTCGACATGATGTTCGACACCACGGTGGTCGCCGGCCCTCACATCCAGAGCGGCAAGCTGCGCGCCATCGCGGTCACCTCGTCGAAGCGGCTGGCCTCGATGCCGGACGTGCCGACGGTGGCCGAGTCGGGCGTGCCCGGCCTGCAGGACTTCGAGGTCGTGTCATGGCAGGCGATCTTCGTGCCCGCGGGCACGCCGGCACCGGTGGTCGACCGGCTGCACACCGAGATCCGCAAGATCCTCTCCGCGCCCGAGATGCAGGACAAGCTCAAGAGCTTCGGCATGGAGCCGGCCGACCTGAGCACCGCGCAGATCGCGGCGTTCCAGAAGGCCGAAGTGGAAAAGTGGGCGCAGGTGATCAAGGCCGCGGGGATCAAGGCCGACTGACGGCGGGACGCGAACCAAGGGAAGCTTCCTACGTTCCCGGGGAGAAGCGCTTTATAGAATGCCCTTCCGATTCCGCATTCCAGGCTTCTCCCACGTGTCCGACCGCTCCGCAGTACTGCCCCAATACCTGTTCCCCAAGCAGGCCCTGACCAATTTCGCCGGCTGGGTCGCGGGCAAGGAACGGGGCGCCGTCACGACGTGGATCATCCGGCGCTTCGTGGCCAAGTACGGCGTGGACATGGGCGAGGCGCTCGAGTCGGACATCCACCACTACAAGAGCTTCAACCAGTTCTTCACGCGCGCGCTCAAGCCCGGCGCGCGGCCGCTCGCACAGGCAGACCTGGTCTGCCCCGTGGACGGCGCGATCAGCCAGTTCGGCGCAATCCGCGGCGACCAGATCTTCCAGGCCAAGGGCCACGACTACACGACCACCGCGCTGGTCGGCGGCGACGCCGCGCTGGCCGCGAAGTTCGCGCACGGCAGCTTCGCGACGCTCTACCTGAGCCCGAAGGACTACCACCGCATCCACATGCCCTGCGACGGGCGGCTGGTGCGCATGATCCATGTGCCGGGCGACCTGTTCTCGGTGAACCCGACCACGGCGCGCGGCGTGCCCGGCCTGTTCGCACGCAACGAGCGCGTGGTATGCGTCTTCGAATCGGCGCACGGGCCCTTCGTGCTGGTGCTGGTGGGTGCCACCATCGTCGGCAGCATGGCCACCGTGTGGCACGGCGTGGTCAATCCGCCGCGCGTGGGCGAACTGCGCGAGTGGAGCTACAACGACCGGCAGATCGACATCCGCAAGGGCGACGAGATGGGCCGTTTCTTGCTCGGCTCGACAGTGGTCATGCTCTTCCCGGCGCCTGCGCTGGCCTTCAACCCGGCGTGGTCGCCAGGCCGCGCGATCCGGCTGGGCGAAGCCATGGCCGACTACGCCAACTTGTGAGGCTTTGTCTCACAACCCGCATGCAGTATGCCCTGGCAGCTATAAAACTAGTAGCATCCTCATCATTTGCGCTATAGTCGCCGGCCAACGAAACGGTCCGTAACCCACCACAAGAACGCGAAGCATCGCCCTGCCCCAAGGTCGACGGCCCGCCCAGCTTCGAGGAGATGATGTCGATGAGTACCAAGGAAAACGCAGCCGTCAGCCAGCTGCTCGCCCTGCTCGAAGCCCGTTATGCACTGCGCGTGCTCTGGGCCCTGCGCGATGGCCATGCGCAGACCTTCCGGCTGCTGCAGGACAGCGTGGGCGGCATCACTCCCAACACGCTCAACACCCGCATCAAGGAACTGCGCGAGGCCGGCATCGTCGGCCACGGCAGCGACGGCTACAGCCTCACGCTGAGCGGACAGGACCTGCTCAAGCGCCTGTCCGACCTGCAGGCCTTCGCAGGCAAGTGGCAACTGGGGCAGCTCAAGAAGGCAGCAGCCCCGGCACCAGCCGCCGCAGCTTCGCCAGCAGCCGCACCCGCTCCCGCCCCTGTGGCAGCCCCTGCTACCACACCCGCGCCGCCCTCCGACGACACCAGCCAGACCTGAAGGACGACAGGTCGCCCTGCCCGGCCTCGGTAAACTCCGCGCCTTCGATCCATTGATCTCACATCGACGCAAGGAGCGTTTCCCATGCCCACCACCCCCTCCGGCCTGCAATACGAAGACACCGAAGTCGGCACCGGCACCGAAGCCAAGGCCGGCCAGCACGTGCACGTGCACTACACCGGCTGGCTCTACAACGACGGCACGCAAGGCGCCAAGTTCGACTCCAGCCGCGACCGCAACGACCCCTTCGCGTTCTCGCTGGGCGCCGGCCAGGTCATCAAGGGCTGGGACGAAGGCGTCGCCGGCATGAAGATCGGCGGCAAGCGCACGCTGATCATTCCCGCATCGCTGGGCTACGGTGCCCGCGGCGCCGGCGGCGTGATCCCCCCGAACGCCACCCTGAAGTTCGACGTCGAGCTGCTCGACGCCCACTGATCAGGGCTCGCCCCCAGGCTGCGCGGCACTTCGTGTCCGCTGCGCCACCCCCTACCGGGGGCGACACCTGAGGCCCGGCGAAGCCGGTTCCTCGGTGTCCCTCGCGAAAACCACTTCGCGACCCGTATTACGGCCCTTTCGGCCGCATTTTTACGCTTGAAAAGCTTTAGAGCAGCCCCATGTGGCTGGCTATCGTTTGTTTTCCGGCGCACGCCGGTTCTTTGAAAAATGTCTGACCCGCAACAATCCGCACAGAATTCCCAAATGCTGCAAGGCGAGCCAAGCCCCGAAGAACTGGAGGCAGCGCAAGCCGCCAATGAAGCCGAGGCGCTCGACGCCCTGGCCGTGGCACAAGGCGAGCTCGCTGCCCTGCAGACCAAGAATGCCGAACTGGCCGACCAGTACCTGCGCGCGCAGGCCGACGTGCAGAACGCCCGCCGCCGCGCCGACGACGAGATCACCAAGGCCCGCAAGTTCGCCGTCGAGGCCTTTGCCGAGAGCCTGCTGCCGGTGACCGACAGCCTCGAAGCCGGCCTGGCCGTCAAGGACGCCACGCCCGAACAGATCCGCGAAGGCGCCGAAGCCACGCTGCGCCAGCTCAAGAGCGCGCTCGAACGCAACAAGGTGATCGAAGTAGCCCCCGCGCCCGGCACCAAGTTCGATCCGCACCAGCACCAAGCCATCTCGGTGGTGCCCGCTCCCGAGCAGGAACCCAACACCGTGGTGAGCGTGCTGCAGAAGGGCTACACCATCAACGACCGGGTGCTGCGCCCGGCGCTGGTCACGGTCAGCGCGCCGAAGTAATCGGCGCGGCACACAAGATTCCCACAGGAAATCCCCGCTCCATCCCTTGAATCGAGCTGGGTTATCCACAAGTTCATAACAACATATTTTTCAGGCTTTCAGGAGTAAGAACATGGCAAAGATCATCGGCATCGACCTCGGCACCACCAACTCGTGCGTGTCGATCATGGAAGGCAACACCACGCGTGTGATCGAGAACTCGGAAGGTGCACGCACCACGCCGTCGATCGTCGCTTATCAGGAAGACGGTGAAGTGCTGGTCGGTGCCTCGGCCAAGCGCCAGGCCGTCACCAACCCCAAGAACACGCTGTACGCGATCAAGCGCCTGATCGGCCGCAAGTTCGAGGAAAAGGAAGTCCAGAAGGACATCGACCTGATGCCCTACACCATCGCCAAGGCCGACAACGGCGACGCATGGGTGGAAGTGCGCGGCAAGAAGATCGCCCCGCAGCAAGTCAGCGCCGACATCCTGCGCAAGATGAAGAAGACGGCCGAAGACTACCTCGGCGAAACCGTGACCGAAGCCGTGATCACGGTGCCGGCCTACTTCAACGATGCCCAGCGCCAGGCCACGAAAGACGCCGGCCGCATCGCGGGCCTCGACGTGAAGCGCATCATCAACGAACCCACCGCTGCTGCCCTGGCCTTCGGCCTCGACAAGCAGGACAAGGCCGATCGCAAGATCGCCGTGTATGACCTCGGCGGCGGTACCTTCGACGTGTCGATCATCGAGATCGCCGACGTGGACGGCGAGAAGCAGTTCGAAGTGCTGTCGACCAACGGCGACACCTTCCTGGGCGGCGAAGACTTCGACCAGCGCATCATCGACTACATCATTGCCGAGTTCAAGAAAGAGCAAGGCGTCGACCTGAGCAAGGACGTGCTGGCCCTGCAGCGCCTGAAGGAAGCCGCCGAGAAGGCCAAGATCGAGCTGTCGAACAGCGCGCAGACCGACATCAACCTGCCCTACATCACGGCCGATGCCTCGGGTCCGAAGCACCTGAACATCAAGCTCACCCGCGCCAAGCTGGAAAGCCTGGTCGACGAGCTGGTCGAGCGCACCATCGCGCCCTGCCGCCTGGCCATCAAGGACGCCGGCATCAGCGTGAGCGACATCAACGACGTGATCCTGGTCGGCGGCATGACCCGCATGCCCAAGGTGCAGGAAAAGGTGAAGGCCTTCTTCGGCAAGGAACCGCGCAAGGACGTGAACCCCGACGAAGCCGTGGCCGTCGGCGCCGCCATCCAGGGCCAGGTGCTCTCGGGCGACCGCAAAGACGTGCTGCTGCTGGACGTGACCCCGCTGTCGCTGGGCATCGAGACCATGGGCGGCGTGATGACCAAGATGATCGCCAAGAACACAACGATCCCGACGAAGTTCGCGCAGACCTTCTCGACCGCCGAGGACAACCAGCCGGCCGTGACCATCAAGGTGTTCCAGGGCGAGCGCGACATCGCCGCGGGCAACAAGGCCCTGGGCGAGTTCAACCTCGAAGGCATTCCGCCGGCATCGCGCGGCACGCCGCAGATCGAGGTGAGCTTCGACATCGACGCCAACGGCATCCTGCACGTCGGCGCGAAGGACAAGGGCACCGGCAAGGAAAACAAGATCACCATCAAGGCGAACTCGGGCCTGTCCGAGGACGAGATCCAGAAGATGGTGAAGGACGCCGAACTGAACGCGGCCGACGACAAGAAGAAGCTGGAGATCGTGCAGGCACGCAACCAGGGCGAAGCCATGGTGCACAGCGTGAAGAAGTCGCTGGGCGAACATGGTGCGAGCCTCGAAGCCGCCGAGAAGGACGCGATCGAAGCCGCGATCAAGGACCTGGAAGAAGCCCTCAAGGGCGAAGACAAGTCCGCGATCGAGGCAAAGACCAACACGCTGATGACCGCGAGTCAGAAGCTCGGCGAGAAGATGTATGCCGAATCGCAGGCGGCCGCAGGCGCCTCGGGCGCATCGGGCCCGGCTGGCGCGGAAGCTGCTGCGCATGCGCAGGCCGACGACAACGTGGTCGACGCCGAAGTGAAGGAAGTCAAGAAGGGCTGATCTTCAGTCCATTGACCGAGGCTGGAACACCTGAAAGGGTGCTCCAGCCTTTCTCGCTTCAAGCTGCCCGAGTTCCCGCTGCTCCCCTGATCCGCTGATCGACCTGCCATGGCCACTAAACGCGACTACTACGAAACCCTCGGCGTCCCCAAGAACGCGAGCGAGGATGAAATCAAGAAGGCTTATCGCAAGCTTGCGATGAAGCACCACCCCGACCGCAACCACGGCGACACCTCGAAGGAGGCCGAGGCCAAGTTCAAGGAGGTGAAGGAAGCCTACGAAATGCTGTCCGACGGACAGAAGCGCGCGGCCTACGACCAGTACGGCCATGCCGGCGTCGACCCCAACATGCGCGGCGGACCGGGCGCAGAGGGCTTCGGCGGTTTCGCGGAAGCTTTCGGCGATATCTTCGGCGACGTGTTCGGTGGCGGCGGCCGCGGCCGCACCAGCAGCGGGCGCCAGGTGTTCCGCGGCAGCGACCTGAGCTATGCGATGGAGATCACGCTCGAGGAGGCCGCCGAAGGCAAGACCACCGAGATCCGCATCCCGACCTGGGACGAGTGCGACACCTGCCACGGCTCGGGCGCGAAGCCCGGCACCAAACCCATCACCTGCACCACCTGCCACGGCGCGGGCGCGGTGCAGATGCGCCAGGGCTTCTTCAGCGTGCAGCAGACCTGCCCCACCTGCCATGGCAGCGGCAAGATCATTCCCGAGCCCTGCACCGTGTGCCACGGCCAGGGCAAGATCAAGCGCAACAAGACGCTCGAAGTGAAGATCCGCGCAGGCATCGACGATGGCCAGCGCATGCGCGTGACCGGCAGCGGCGAACCCGGTGTCAACGGCGGCCCGCCGGGCGACCTGTACATCGAGATCCGGCTCAAGAAGCACGAGATCTTCGAGCGCGACGGCGACAACCTGCACTGCGTCGTGCCTGTGAGCATGACCACGGCGGCGCTGGGCGGCGAGATCAACGTGCCCACGCTCAAGGGCGCGGCGGCCATCGACATTCCCGAAGGCACGCAAAGCGGCAAGCAGTTCCGCCTGCGCGGCAAGGGCATCAAGGGCGTGAACTCGAGCTACCCCGGCGACCTGTACTGCCATGTGCGCGTCGAGACGCCCGTGAAGCTCACCGAGCACCAACGCAAGGTGCTGAAAGAGCTCGACGAGTCTCTCAGGAAGGGCGGCGACAAGCACAGCCCGACCGACAAGGGCTGGTTCGACAAGGCGAAGGAATTCTTCAGCTGAACCGGACCCGCTTCTTCCGTCCGACATGCGACCCCGGAGACTTCAGCTCCGGCGGATGCATCTGACTCCAACAAGGGCCGCTTAGCGGCCCTTTGCAATGTGGGGTCCGCAAGCTGGTGCATCCGACGCTGCGGCGCCCCTTGGCAGGCACATCGGCGGTGCATTCCCGCCCCTTCGCGGGACATGCCGACCTGCACCCAAGCAACTTTCCCACGCCAACACGCGCAAGCCGCCCATCGAAAAGCGGCGCGGGGATTGCTTTTATATTTTTTTTCGATGTGCAATAAACCAAACGACAGATCGCGCGTTATTGCAGGAGACGTCTGTTTTTTTGAGCCCGAGGCTCAATAGACGGTGCTTTTCCGGAGAAAAGGCAAAAACGGACGATGGCCATCCGGCATAGGTGTTTTCACCCGGAGAGAATTAGGAACGCGAGCCTTTGAATTTAACTGAAATCCGAAAAGTAGTTCCTTGTTTTTTGTGGAACTTTACTTGCCGGTGTGGTTCTGAATTTACGAATGATTTGCCAGGTTCAATCTTTGCTTTATGCTGATTGTTAGCAGATTGTAGTAAGGGAGTTTTCCGCGGCATGCAGCCATGGGCAGGCAACCTTCAAGTGTTGCACAAGGCCTTTGCTGCAAGCCATCGGGCCAAAAGCCCACTGACTTGATGGAGGCGTGACCATGGATGTGATCAGCAACTTTGCCGCCCGCTACGAGCGCACCCGCGAGGAAGTCATCTCGCTGCAGGACTACCTGGACATCTGCAAGCGCGATCCCACGGCCTATGCCACCGCGTCGGAGCGCATGCTCAAGGCCATCGGCGATCCCGAGCTGGTTGACACGCGCAACGATCCTCGCCTCTCGCGCATCTTCGCGAACAAGGTCATCAAGATCTATCCGGCGTTCAAGGAGTTCTATGGCATGGAAGACGCCATAGAACAAGTGGTGTCCTATTTCCGCCACGCCGCCCAGGGGCTGGAAGAAAAGAAGCAAATCCTTTACCTGCTGGGTCCGGTCGGTGGCGGCAAGAGTTCGATCGCAGAACGCCTGAAGCAGCTCATGGAGCACGTGCCCTTCTACGCGATTCAGGGCTCGCCGGTCAACGAATCCCCGCTCGGCCTCTTCGACTCGATCGAGGACGGCGAGATCCTTGAAAAGGAATACGGCATTCCCCTCCGTTACCTGAACCGAATTCTCTCGCCCTGGGCCGTCAAGCGGCTCGAGGAATACGGTGGCGACATCCGCCAGTTCAAGGTCGTCAAGCGCTTCCCGTCCGTGCTGCGGCAGATCGCCGTCGCCAAGACCGAGCCGGGCGACGAGAACAACCAGGACATCTCCTCGCTGGTCGGCAAGGTCGACATCCGCAAGCTCGAAACCTATGCCCAGGACGATCCGGACGCGTATGCCTACTCCGGCGGCCTGTGCCTCGCGAACCAGGGCCTGCTGGAGTTCGTGGAAATGTTCAAGGCGCCCATCAAGGTGCTCCACCCGCTGCTGACCGCTACACAGGAAAGCAACTTCAAGGGCACGGAGGGCTTCGGCGCCATCCCGTTCGACGGCATCGTGCTTGCGCACAGCAACGAGAGCGAGTGGAAGGCCTTCCGCAACAACAAGAACAACGAGGCTTTCCTCGATCGCATCTACATCGTCAAGGTGCCGTACTGCCTGCGCGCCTCGGAAGAAATCAAGATCTACGAGAAGCTGGTGCGCAACTCGTCGCTGGCCCAGGCGCCCTGCGCCCCTGGAACGCTGCGCATGATGGCCCAGCTCTCGGTGCTCACGCGCCTGAAGGAGCCCGAGAACTCCAGCACCTTCAGCAAGATGCAGGTATACGACGGCGAGAACCTCAAGGACACCGACCCCAAGGCCAAGTCGATCCAGGAGTACCGCGACTACGCGGGCGTCGACGAGGGCATGAGCGGCGTCTCCACGCGCTTCGCGTTCAAGATCATCTCGAAGGTGTTCAACTTCGACAGTTCCGAAGTGGCCGCGAATCCGGTGCACCTGATGTACGTGCTCGAACAGCAGATCGAGCGCGAGCAGTTCGCGCCGGAGGTCGAGCAGAAGTACATCAGCTACATCAAGGAGTTGCTGGCGCCGCGCTATGCCGAGTTCATAGGCAAGGAGATCCAGACTGCCTACCTCGAGAGCTACAGCGAGTATGGCCAGAACATCTTCGACCGCTACGTGACCTACGCCGACTACTGGATCCAGGACCAGGAGTTCCGCGACGTGGACACCGGCGAAGTTTTCGACCGCGCATCGCTCAATGCCGAACTCGAGAAGATCGAGCGGCCGGCAGGCATCGGCAACCCGAAGGACTTCCGCAACGAGATCGTCAACTTCGTACTTCGCGCGCGGGCTGGCAACGCAGGGCGCAACCCGGCGTGGACCAGCTACGAAAAACTGCGCTCGGTGATCGAGAAGAAGATGTTCTCCAACACCGAGGAGCTTCTGCCGGTGATCAGCTTCAACACCAAGAGCAGCGCCGACGAGCAGAAGAAGCACGAAGACTTCGTGACCCGCATGGTCGAGAAGGGCTATACGGCCAAGCAGGTCCGCCTGCTCTGCGAGTGGTACCTGCGGGTGCGCAAGAGTTCATAACGACGACCCTTCGTTCGTCCTCTTTTTGCAAGGAGCTCTGAAACCATCGTGGCCATCCTGCAGCAGATCATCGACCGCCGGCTATCGGGCAAGAACAAGTCCATTGGCAACCGCGAGCGCTTCCTCCGGCGCTACAAGGGGCAGATCCAGGAAGCGGTGAGGCGCGCCGTCAGCGGCCGCAACATCCGCGAACTGGAGCAAGGCGAAGATGTGACCCTGCCGCGCCACGACGTGTCCGAACCGGTGTTCGGGCATGCGCGCGGCGGCGACCGCGAATACGTGCATCCGGGCAACCAGGAGTACCTGAAGGGCGACCGCATCAAGCGCCCCGAAGGAGGAAGCAGCAGCGGCTCCGGCAGCGGCGAGGCCGGCGACAGCGGCGAAGGCGAGGACGACTTCGTCTTCCGCCTGACGCGCGAAGAGTTCATGCGCGTGTTCTTCGACGACCTCGCACTGCCGCACCTCATCCGCACGCAGATCGCCGACGTGCCCGAGTGGAAGAGCCACCGGGCCGGCTTCACGAGCGACGGCTCGCCCAACAACCTGCACGTGGTGCGCTCGATGCGCGGCGCGCTCGCCCGCCGCATCGCGCTGGGCGGCGAGCCTCGCAAGGAGCTCAAGCGCCTCGAAGCGCACCTCGAACACCTGAAGCAGCACCCGCAGGCCGACCAGGCGCTCATCCAGAAGGAAATACGCGAGACCGAAGAGCAGATTGCCGAACTGCGCCGCACCATGCGGCACGTGCCCTACATCGACCCCATCGACCTGCGCTACCGCAACCGCGTGAAGACGCCCGTGCCCAGCGCCAAGGCCGTGATGTTCTGCCTGATGGACGTGTCGGGCTCGATGGACGAGGCGCGCAAGGACATGGCCAAGCGCTTCTTCATGCTGCTCTACATGTTTCTCACGCGGCACTACGAGACCATCGACCTGGTGTTCCTGCGTCATCACACGCAGGCGCAAGAGGTGACGGAAGAAGAGTTCTTCCACGCCACGGAAACCGGCGGCACCGTGGTGTCGAGCGCACTGGTGCTGATGGACGAGATCATCAAGGCACGCTATCCGAGTGGCGAGTGGAACGTGTACGGCGCGCAGGCCAGCGACGGCGACAACTGGCACCAGGACAGCGGCCGCTGCCGCGAGCTGCTGGTCAACGACATCCTGCCCGTGGTGCGCTATTACGCCTACGTGCAGGTGGCCGAGACCGAGCAGAACCTGTGGCAGGAATACCAGCAGCTCGAGGGCGTCGAGCCCAACTTTGCGATGCGCAAGGTGTCGGACGCGCAAGACATCTACCCTGTGTTCCGCGACCTGTTCAAGAAGGAAGGGGTGGCATCATGATCACCGAACGAGCGCTCGACCGCCTGCCCAGCCCTTCCGACTGGACCTTCGAACTCATCGAGACCTACCACACCGAGATCGCCCTTACCGCCAAGGGCTACGGCCTCGACGTGTACCCGAACCAGCTCGAAGTCATCACCGCCGAGCAGATGATGGACGCCTACGCCAGCGTGGGCATGCCCATGATCTACCGCCACTGGTCGTACGGCAAACAGTTCATCTCGACCGAGAAGAACTACAAGCGCGGCCACATGGGGTTGGCCTACGAGATCGTCATCAACTCCGATCCGTGCATCGCCTACCTGATGGAAGAGAACACCATGGCCATGCAGGCCCTGGTGATCGCGCATGCGGCCTACGGCCACAACAGCTTCTTCAAGGGCAACTACCTGTTCCGGATGTGGACCGACGCCTCATCCATCATCGATTACCTGGTCTATGCGCGGCACTACATCGCCGAGTGCGAGGAGCGCCACGGTCTCGATGCGGTGGAAGAACTGCTCGACTCCTGCCATGCGCTGATGAACTACGGCGTCGACCGCTATCGCCGTCCGCAGAAGCGTTCGCTGGCGCAGGAAAGCATCCAGCGCGCCGACCGCGAACGCCACATGCAGCAGCAGGTGAACGACCTCTGGCGCACGCTGCCCCGGCGGGCCGAGCAAGCGGCCGAGTCCGATGCAGCGCGGCGCTTTCCGTCGGAGCCGCAGGAGAACCTGCTCTACTTCATCGAGAAGAACGCCGCGCTGCTCGAACCCTGGCAGCGCGAGGTAGTGCGCATCGTGCGCAAGATCGCACAGTACTTCTATCCGCAGCGCCAGACGCAGGTCATGAACGAAGGCTGGGCCACTTTCTGGCACTACACGCTGCTCAACACCATGTACGACCGCGGCCAGCTGGCGGACGGCTTCATGATGGAGTGGCTCAGCTCGCACACGGGCGTGATCTTCCAGCCGCCGGTGGGCCACCGCGCCTACAGCGGCATCAACCCCTATGCCCTCGGCTTCGCCATGATGACCGACCTGCGCCGCGTGTGCGAGAAGCCGACCGAGGAAGACCGCCGCTGGTTCCCCGATTTCGCGGGCACCGACTGGGTCAAGACGCTCGACTACGCGATGCGCAACTTCAAGGACGAGAGCTTCATCGGCCAGTTCCTGAGCCCGAAGACGATGCGCGACTTCCGCCTGTTCTCGATCCGCGACTACCAGAGCGAGGCCGAGCTCGAGGTGTCCGCCATCCACGACGACAGCGGCTACCACGCGTTGCGCGAATCGCTCTCACGCCAGTACGACATCAGCAGCCGCGAGCCCGACATCCAGGTGTGGAGCGTGGCCACGCGCGGCGACCGCTCGCTGACGCTGCGCCACACGCAGCGCAACAACCTGCCTCTGCACGACGGGGCGGAAGAAGTGCTGAAGCACGTCGCCCGGCTCTGGGGTTTCGACGTGCACCTGGAAAGCATCGACAGCGCCGGGCGCATCAGCCGCAGCTGGAAGGCCGCGGCGCCCAAGCAGCAGTATTGAGCCCCCCTTGCAGGGGGCAGCACCAGCGGCCCGGCAAAGCCGGTTCCGCGGTGTTCCGCGAAAACTCCCCTCAGGGAACCAAGGCCGCGATGGCAAGCGTGTAGCCCTTCACGCCCAGCCCCACGATGATCCCGCGCGCCGCAGGCGAGATGTACGACTTGTGGCGAAACTCCTCGCGCGCATGCACGTTCGAGATGTGCAGTTCGATCAGCGGCACGCTCGCGCCCTTGATCGCATCGTGCAGCGCGATCGAGGTGTGGGTGTAGGCACCGGGGTTCATCACCACGCCGAGCATGTTGCCGGCAGCAACTTCACGGCCGGCTTCCTGGATCCAGTCGACCAGCACGCCTTCGTGGTTCGACTGGCGGCATTCGATCTCGACGCCGAGCTTCGCGCCCGTGTCCTTGCACAGGCGCTCGACATCGGCCAGCGTGTCGCGTCCGTACTGTTCGGGCTCGCGAGTGCCGAGCAGGTTGAGATTGGGGCCGTTGAGGACGAGTATTTTCTTCATGATGGATGAGGCGTCAGGCGACCTCCATTATGGTCGCGAGACCGCCCGGGGCGGCCTGGCCGCGGACGAGCCGACGTAGTAGTTGTACGAATCGATGTCGACCACGCAGCGCGCCATGAGATCGACGAACGCCCGCAGCTTCTGTCCCATGTAGCGCTGCCGCTGGAAGGCGCAGTAGATGCGCCGCGGCTCCGGCTGCCATTGCGGCAGCACCGGCACCAGCACGCCCTGCGCCACTTCGGGCCGGGCGAAAAAGGCTGGCAGCAACGCGATGCCGAAGCCGTCGATGCAGAAGGTCTTCATCACCCAGTGGTCGTTGGTCTCGAAAGCCGGCTCCGGGCGAAACGCATAGCTGTCCGACGCGCCAGACACCAGCAGCACCTGCGACGGCCCCGAGCCCTCCTTCATCACGATCGACCGATGACGCAGCAGCTCGTCGGGCGCCTGTGGCATGCCTTGGCGCTCAAGATACTGCGGGCTTGCATAGAGGCCGTAGTTCAGGCGCCCAAGCAGCTTGGCAACAAGGTTCGGCACATCAGGCGGCTCCGAGCAGACATAGCAGTCCACCTCGCCGATCTGCGGCGCGTTCAGGCGACTCGCCACGTCGAGATGGCAGCGTACGTTGGGGTGCGATTCGAGGAACAGCTTCACCACATGGCAGACGAAGGAGGTGCTGAACTGGGTATCGGACAGCAGCGACAGGCTGCCCGAGACGCCGGCCGTGATCTCCTGGATTTCGGTGCACGCCGTTTCCAGCCGGCCCGTCACCTCGTCGAGCAGGCCTTCGCAGCGCGCGAAGAACGCGCGCCCCGCCTCGGTCGGCGTGACGCTGCGCGAACTGCGCATCAGCAGTTGCGCACCCAGCAGTTCCTCCAGCCGCGTGAGCTGCCGGCTCAGCGTGGCCTTGGACACACCCGACAGGCTCTCGGCCTTCGTCAGGCTGCCGCTCTGCACGACGAGCACGAAGGCTTCGATCAGCGCGAGATCGATGCGGCTCATGCGGGCCAGCGTTTCAGGAATGAAAAGTAGCGTCTCGGCATTTGGCTTTCATCAAGGGAACAGAAACGGTAGGTTCGGTGCTTGCTGGCGGCACACCGAATGCTATGCCATCCCCACCGAGCCCCGAGCTCCCACGACCGGAGAAAACCCCATGCGCAGCTCCACCCGACGTACCCTGCTTTCAACCGGGGCAGCATGACGAATCCACACGCTTGCACCTGGCATCCAGTGGCGCCCTCCGCCGGCGTGCGCCCCGGCGCCAACATCGTCGCCGGCTTCGCGGAGGGCCAGGAACTCGCGCTCTGGCGCTCGGCCGACGGCGCCGCCCAGGCGTGGGAAAACCGGTGCCCGCACCGAAGCGTGCGCTTCACGCTCGGCCAGGTGATCGAAAACCGCCTCTCCTGCGCTTACCACGGCTGGCAGTACGCCGCGGGCAGCGGACAGTGCACCCACATTCCGGCCCACCCGGCCATGCAGGCGCCGCGCAACGTCTGCGCCAAGGTGTTCGCCGCGGTGGATGCCGCGGGCATGCTGTGGGTCAACCTTGCGCAAGATATTTCCGCCGCACCGCCGTCGCTGGCCGGCGCCGTACCGGCCGGCTGGCACTTCTGCCGCACGCTGACCGTCCGCGCCGGCGCGCAGGCCGTGCGCGAAGCCCTCGCACGGCAGGGCTTCGCAATCGACGCTGGGTCGGGTGCCTGGCAAGGCACGCTCAACGAGGTGAAGACCGTCGCGCTGCTGCTCGAAGCGCAGCCCCGGCTCACCTTCGTCCACCTGTGGACGGAGGCTGCCCCCGGCTCCAGTGCGATGAAGACGCTGCACGCAGCCGCGCGGAACCTGCGCTCCGAGATCGAAGCACGACCACAAGGCTGAAGGAACCACCATGCCCTTCGTCACAGACGATTCCAACATGCTCGACGACTGGCTGGTCGTCGGGCCTGCCGCGCCCGTGCCCCGGACGACCCGCCTGCTGGGCGAAACCGTGCAACTCCGCACTGATGCCGATGGCGCGCCTCACTGCTGCCTTGGCGACCGGCCGCTCGCCGTGCAGTCGCGCTACGGCTATCTCTGGGTCTGCCCGAGCGGCCGCCCCGCGCGTCCCCTCTTCGAGTTTCCGGAATACGCCGAGCCCGGCCGCCGCATCGTCGACTGCGGCGGCATCGGCGTGGCGGTGTCGGGCCTGCGCGTGATCGAGAACTTTCTCGACATGGCGCACTTTCCCTTCGTGCACGCCGACTACCTCGGCAAGGTGCCACACACCGAGGTGGCGCAATACGAGGTGCAGGTCGATCCCGGCAGCGGTGAGATCTGGGCCACCGACTGCCGCTTCTGGCAGCCGCGCGCCTCTGCCGCGCACGATTCGGGCAGCGAGGTGCTCTACAAGTACCGTGTAATGCAGCCCTTCTCGGCCATGCTCTACAAATCGAGCTTTCGCGCGGGCGAACTCGACGCCATCGGCCTCTTCCTGCAGCCCATCGACGACGAACACGTGATCGCCCACACCGTCCTCGCCTGCTACGACGAAGACTCCACCAATGCCGAGCTCATCGCCTTCCAGCACACCATCTTCGGCCAGGACAAGCCGATCCTCGAGAACCACGCCTTCAAGCGCATGCCGCTCGAAGGCCGCGCCGAGACACCGACGCGCGGCGACACCTCCTCCGTCACCTACCGGCGCTGGCTGCGCGAGCGCGGCATGCGCTTCGGCGTGAGGGCTGCGGCATGACGACAACGATCAAGCTCTACGACTACCCGCTGTCGGGCAACTGCTTCAAGGTGCGGCAGATGCTGGCTTGGCTGGGCATCGCGTACGACACGGTGCCAGTCGATTTCTTTCCGGGACGCGAGCACAAATCCGCCGCGTTCATTGCAAACGTCAACCCGCTCGGCCAGCTCCCGGTGCTCGATGACGACGGCTTCCTGCTGCGCGATGCGCAAGCCATCCTGGTGTACCTCGCAAGCTTCTACGACACGCAAGGCCGGTGGTATCCCGGCGACGCGAAGCTGCGCGGCCAGATCGCGATGTGGCTCGCCACCGCCGACGAGATCACGCGCACGGCATCGGCCGCGCGGCTGCACGATGCGCTCGGCTACCACAACCTCGACATCGAGGCCTGCCGCAGCGGCGCGCGCGCGGTGTTCCGCGTGCTCGACGACCATCTCGCCGAACAGGCGAGCGCCGGCCTGCACTGGCTGGCCTCGGCGCCCGGTCCGACCATTGCCGACCTTGCCTGCTTCCCGTATGTCGCGCTCGCTGGCGAGGGCGGCATTTCGCTCGACGAATTCCCCGCGCTGAGAGACTGGGTCTGGAATGTTCGCCACCTGCCCGGGTTTATCGGCATGTCGGGTATCTTCCCTGCCGGCCCTGCCTGAGTATCCTTAACGTTTTTTGCTTCTCCCCCGAAACCCGCCATGAAAACCAAAGCCGCCGTCGCCTGGAAATCCGCAGCCCCGCTCACCATCGAAACCGTGGACCTCGAGGGCCCGAAATTCGGCGAGGTGCTGGTCGAGATCAAGGCCACCGGCATCTGCCACACCGACTACTACACGCTCTCGGGCGCTGACCCCGAAGGCATCTTCCCTGCCATCCTCGGCCATGAAGGCGCAGGCATCGTGGTCGACGTGGGCCCCGGCGTCACCACACTCAAAAAGGGTGACCACGTCATTCCGCTCTACACGCCCGAGTGCCGCCAGTGCAAGTTCTGCCTGAGCCGCAAGACCAATCTGTGCCAGCTGATCCGCGGCACGCAGGGCAAGGGCCTGATGCCCGACGCCACCTCGCGCTTCAGCCTCGACGGCAAGCCCATCTTCCACTACATGGGCACCTCGACCTTCAGCAACTACACGGTCGCGCCCGAGATCTCGCTGGCCAAGATCCGCGAGGATGCGCCCTTCGACAAGGTCTGCTACATCGGCTGCGGCGTCACCACCGGCATCGGCGCGGTGATCTTCACGGCCAAGGTGGAAGCCGGCGCGAACGTGGTGGTGTTCGGCCTCGGCGGCATCGGGCTGAACGTGATCCAGGGCGCGAAGATGGTGGGCGCCGACAAGATCATCGGCGTCGACCTGAACCCCGAGCGCGAGGCCATGGCGCGCAAGTTCGGCATGACGCACTTCATCAACCCGAAGGACACCGAGAACGTCGTCGACGCCATCGTGCAGCTGACCGACGGCGGCGCGGACTACAGCTTCGAATGCATCGGCAACACCAAGGTGATGCGCCAGGCGCTCGAGTGCACGCACAAGGGCTGGGGCCGCAGCATCATCATCGGCGTGGCCGAGGCGGGTGCGGAGATCAGCACGCGCCCGTTCCAGCTGGTCACCGGCCGCAAGTGGGAAGGCTCGGCCTTCGGCGGTGCACGCGGACGCACCGACGTGCCGAAGATCGTCGACTGGTACATGGAAGGCAAGATCGACATCGACAGCCTCATCACGCACACCATGCCGCTGGAAGACATCAACAAGGGCTTCGATCTGATGAAGCGCGGCGAGTCCATCCGCGGCGTCGTCCTTTACTAAGACCACTGCAGGCACCGGCCATGACCCGCATGGAGCCCCTGCACAAGATCGAGGCCGGTGTGCTCGAAGTTGCGTACTTCGAAGCCGGCCCCGCCGATGGCCCGCCAGTGCTGCTGATGCACGGCTTTCCGTACGACATCCACACGTATGCCGAAGTCGCGCCGATGCTGGCCGACCAGGGCTGCCGCACGATCGTGCCGTACCTGCGCGGCTACGGCGCCACGCGCTTCCTGAGCGAGGCCACGCCGCGCTCGGGCGAGCAGGCCGCGCTGGGCGCCGACCTGCTCGCGCTGCTCGATGCGCTGAAGATCGAGCGCGCGGTGCTGGCTGGCTACGACTGGGGCGGCCGCGCCGCCTGCGTGGTCGCGGCGCTGTGGCCCGAACGCGTCGCGGGGCTGGTGTCCTTCAACAGCTACAACATCCAGGACATCGCCAAGGCGATGGAGCCGGACACGCCGGCCAACGAGCACAGCCTCTGGTACCAGTACTACTTCCACAGCGAGCGCGGCTGCGCCGGCCTCGGGAAAGACCGCAAGGCGCTCACGAAGCTGCTGTGGAAGCTGTGGTCGCCCGCGTGGAAATTCGACGACGCCACTTT
Organism: Variovorax sp. Varisp85; assembly: GCF_047304045.1. Lineage (NCBI taxonomy): Bacteria > Pseudomonadati > Pseudomonadota > Betaproteobacteria > Burkholderiales > Comamonadaceae > Variovorax > Variovorax sp. Varisp85. The sequence goes on along the minus strand of NZ_JBGLYN010000015.1, from coordinate 58,158 downwards.
CGAGCGCAGCGCCGCCGCCTTTGACCATCCCGATTTCGTGGACGTGGTGATCCAGTCGTACCGCCATCGCTTCGGCCTCGTGCCGGGCGACCCGGCCTATGCGTACATCGAACGCCGCCTGTCGGCCCAGCCCACGATCACAGTGCCCACCATCACCTTCGACGGCCTCGACGACGGCGTGCGCCCGCCCGCCGACGCATCGGCGCACGCGCACCGCTTCAGCGGGCCGCGTTCGCACCGCCTTGTGCCCGGCGTGGGCCACAACATGCCGCAGGAAGCGCCGCGCGTCTTTGCCGATGCCGTGCTCGAACTCGTACCCGCCCTGCGCAGCCAAAACCCGCAATGACCGACAACAGCCCCAAGACTCTTTCCGAACACCACGCCTTCGGCGGCGTGCAAAGCTTCCACGAGCACCGCTCGCATGAAATCGGCTTGCCGATGCGCTTCTCGGTGTACCTGCCGCCGCAGGTCGCGCACGAGCGCGTGCCCGCCCTGCTCTACCTCGCGGGCCTGACCTGCAACGAGGAAACCTTCGCGGTGAAGGCCGGCGCACAGCGCATGGCCGCGAGCCTGGGCATCGCGCTGATCGCGCCCGACACCAGCCCGCGCGGCCCCGCCGCCGAGTGCGTGCCTGGCGCGAAGGACGACTGGGACTTCGGCATCGGCGCCGGCTTCTACCTCGACGCCACGCGCGAGCCGTGGGCCACGCACTGGCGCATGGAAAGCTGGATCGTGCACGAGCTGCTGCCGCTTGTGGCCCGGCACTTCGCCATCGACGGCGAGCGCATCGGCATCTCCGGTCACTCGATGGGCGGCCACGGTGCGCTGACGCTGGCGCTGCGGCATCCGGGGCGCTTCAAGTCGCTCTCGGCCTTTGCGCCGATCTGCGCACCCACGCAATGCCCATGGGGCGAGAAGGCGTTCGGCAGCTACCTGGGCCGCCCCGGCGCCGACCGCGCGCAGTGGCTGGCGCACGACGCGAGCGCGCTCATGAAATCGCAGGTCGCGGCGCCCTACCCGCAAGGCATCCTCGTCGACCAGGGCCTGGCCGACAAGTTCCTCGCCGAGCAGTTGCACCCCGAGGCGTTCGAGGCCGCCTGCTTCGCATCCGGCCAGCCGCTCACGCTGCGCCGCCATGCGGGATACGACCACGGCTACTACTTCATCCAGAGCTTCATGGCCGACCACATTGCGCACCACGCGCAAACGCTGCGCGCGTAAAGTCTCATCGACCGCGGCGGCCTCGCGCCGTATCATGAAACACATGTCCGCCGCCCAAATTCCCGCCTTCCATCTCCGGTCGCGCGAAGGCACTGCCGAAGAGAACATGGTGCTGGCCGGCATCTGGCGCCGCGCGTGGATCGCGGCCAACCGGGGCCTCCCCCATATCGAGCCGATCGCCCACTGGCTGCGCCGCGTGCAGACCGAATTCGGGGCGCCTGCCGACGTGGTGCTGGCGGAGCGCGACGGGCAGGTGCTGGCGTTCATGGTGCTGCTGGAGCGGCGCGAGTACGTGGCGCAACTCTTCGTCGAGCCCCACCTGCGCAACCAGGGCTTGGGCAAGGCCCTGCTCGACGAGGCCTGCGTGCGCCTTCCGTCCGGCTGGTGGCTGCACGTGGCCGCCACCAACACGCCGGCGCAGCGCTTCTACGAGCGCTATGGCCTCCAGCGCGGTGCGGTCGACCGCCATCCGACGAGCGGCCGCGAACGCATCGCCTACCATTGGTCGCCCTCGCGCCCGCCATGGCGCATCGGCTGAACCCGTTCCAATTTTTCCCCGCTCCATGCGCATCGACCACATCGCACTCTGGACCACCGATCTCGAGCGCTGCAAGCGCTTCTATGTCGACTATTTCGGCGCCACCGCCGGCGCGGGCTACGTCAATCCGGCCAAGGGCTTTGCCTCGTGCTTCCTGAGCCTTGGCGACGGCGCACGCATCGAGGCCATGACGACGAGCACGCTCTCTCCCGTGACGGCGGAGGCCGGCGCACAGCGCATGGGCTGGACGCACCTCGCGATCAGCGTGGGCTCCGACGCAGCAGTCGACGAACTCACGCAACGCCTGAAGGCCGACGGCCATCCGCTGCTCGACGGCCCGCGCCGCACCGGCGACGGCTACTACGAAAGCGTGGTGCTGGACCCGGACGGCAACCGCATCGAGATCACGGCATGAGCGATTTCGTCGATAGCCTGCACGAAACCTTCGAGCGCCTGGGCCGCATCCGCACGCGCCGCATGTTCGGCGGCCATGGCGTGTGGCACGAGGACCGCATGATCGCCCTCGTGGCCAACGACACGCTCTACCTCAAGTCGGATGCCGAGAGCGCGCCGTACTTCGACGCGCTCGACCTGCCGCCGTTCACCTACGTGCGCCAGGGCCAGTCGATGCCGATGTCGTACCGGCAAGCCCCGGCGGACCTGTTCGAGGACCGGCACGAAGCCGCACTCTGGGGCCGCCGGGCCTACGAGGCGGCGCTGCGCTCGGGCCAGCCGCCGAAGCCGAAGAAAACACCCGCCAAGAAAGCCGCAGTGAAGAAAAAGACAAGCAAGGCAGCCTCCCGGTGAGCGCCCACAACCCGACGCTCCCGCCCCTTCCCGAACGCGAACAGATCGCGCTGCTCGAACCCTTCGAAGGCCTCGGTCCCAAGGACATCGTCGTCGTCACCACGCTGCAGGAGGCCGAGCGCGCGGCCGCCACGCTGCTGGCAGCCGGCATCGCCGGCTTCGACACCGAATCGAAGCCCACCTTCGCGAAGAACGAGGTGTCGGGCGGCCCGCACGTGGTGCAGTTCTCGACGCGCGACACGGCGTGGCTGTTCCAGCTGCACCGCACCGAGTGCAACCCGGTGGTGGCCGCGCTGATCGCCTCGGCCGAGCTGCGCAAGGTCGGCTTCGGGCTCTCGGGCGATCTCACGCTGATCCGCCTGCGGCTCGGCATCGAGCCGAAGGCGGTGTTCGACATCGACACCGAATTCCGCCACCGCGGCTACCGCAAGTCGGTTGGCGTGAAGGCGGCCGTGGCGCTGGTGTTCAACCGCCGCTTCATCAAGTCGCGCAAGGCGACCACGTCAAACTGGGCCAACCGGCAGCTCACCGAGGCGCAGATCCGCTACGCGGCCAATGACGCCTATGCATCCATCCGCGTGTACGACGCGCTCTTCGGCGGCAGCTGACCGGTCAGTCCCGCCCCGCCTCCAGGATCGCCTGCGCGAGCCGCCCGGGGTTCGAGAAGAACATCTCGTGGCTGCCGGGGCACTCCACCAGGCGGAACAGGCCCAGCCGCTCCGACAGGCGCGGATGCCACGGCATGCCGTGCGGCATCGCGGTGTCCTGCTGGCAGTTGACGTACGACTTGCCCAGCGCCAGCGCGGCCAGCGGCTGCCGCAGCCTGATCTTGTCGGTGAAGGTGCGGTACGGATGCGGGTTGAGCTTTTCGTAGGCCGCCTGCGCCGTCGCCAGGTCGGCGTCGTTGATGAAGGCTTCGCGCCAGATCTCGAAAGGCAGGGTCACCGCGTTGGCGTTGGCCGCCGCCACGGCGTCGAACATTGCGACGTATGGCGGCGGCACCATGTCGTTGAGCGACTCGCCATCGAGCGGCACGAAGGCGTTGATGTACACCAGCCGCTTCAGGCGTGGCGCGATGCGGTCCGCCACGCCCGAGATCACCATGCCGCCGTAGCTGTGGCCCGCGAGGCGGACCTCGGTGAGATTCTTCTCCTCGATGTAGCGCACGGCCGAGGCGATCGCGTCCTCCAGCGTGGTGCTGGCGCGGTCGTCGCCGGGGTTGTTGCCGGCAAGCGTGGGGCAGTACGCAGTGTGGCCGGCTGCGCGCAGGCCGTCGGCCACGACTTCGATCTCGGCGCCGGTATGCCACGCGCCGTGGACTAGAACGTAGGTGTCGGACATGGGGGCTTGTCTCCTTCGTTGTGAGGGGAATGACTGTAGGGGCAATGGTGTACTGCGGGTGGCCGTTGTGCGCCAGCGCGATGACCGGCCCGTGCCGGATCGACGCTGCTATGATTCAATAATTCAACGATATTTGAAATATGAAAGAAGATGACGTCGTCCACGCCCTGGCCGCACTGGCGCAGCCCGTTCGCCTGCGGGTGTTCCGTGCGCTGGTGGAGGCAGGCCCGGCCGGCCTCACGCCCGGCGCGCTGACCGAAGCGCTCGAGGTGCCGGCAACGGGGCTGTCGTTCCACCTCAAGGAACTCATGCATTCGGGGCTCGTCTCCCAGGAGCGGCAGGGCCGCAACCTCATCTACCGTGCGGCGTTCGACCGGATGAACGGCCTGCTTGCCTACCTCACGCAGAACTGCTGCCAGGGCGAACCCTGCACCACCGGGTGCCCGCCGGCATGCTGAGCGCCGTCGCAATTTTCATCTTCACGCTCGTGCTGGTGATCTGGCAGCCGCGCGGGCTGGGCATCGGCTGGAGCGCTTCGCTCGGGGCGGCGGTCGCGCTGTTGCTCGGCGTGGTCCAGCTGTCCGACATCCCCGTCGTCTGGGGCATCGTATGGAACGCGACCGGCACTTTCATTGCCGTGATCGTCATCAGCCTGCTGCTCGACGAAGCGGGCTTCTTCGAATGGGCCGCGCTGCACGTGGCGCGCTGGGGCGGCGGACGCGGGCGGCTGCTGTTCGCGTTCATCGTGCTGCTGGGCGCTGCCGTGTCCGCGCTGTTCGCCAACGACGGCGCGGCACTGATCCTCACGCCCATCGTGATGGCGATGCTCGTCGCGCTGGGTTTCTCGCCGGCGGCCACGCTCGCCTTCGTGATGGCGGCGGGCTTCATCGCCGATACGGCCAGCCTGCCGCTGATCGTGTCGAACCTGGTGAACATCGTCTCGGCGGACTTCTTCAAGATCGGCTTCGGCGAATACGCCTCGGTCATGATTCCCGTGAACATCGCGGCGGTGCTCGCGAGCCTGCTGGTGCTGCTGCTTCGCTTTGGACGCGGCGTCCCGACAAGCTACGACGTCGGCCAACTCCAGCCGCCGGCCGCTGCGATCCGCGACCCCGCGACCTTCCGCGCGGGCTGGGTCGTGCTGTTGCTGCTGCTCGTAGGCTTCTTCGGACTGGAGCCCCTGGGTGTGCCGGTCAGCGCGGTGGCGGCCTTTGGCGCGGTCGTGCTGCTGGCGGTCGCGGGACGCGGCCCGGTGATCAGCATCAGGAAGGTGCTGCATGGCGCGCCCTGGCAGATCGTGGTCTTCTCGCTGGGCATGTACCTCGTGGTCTACGGGCTGCGCAACGCGGGGCTGACGGGCCACATCGCCGCACTGCTGAATGTCTTTGCGCAAGGCGGCGTCTGGGGCGCGGCGATGGGCACGGGCTTTCTCGCGGCGGGGCTCTCGTCGGTCATGAACAACATGCCGACGGTGCTGGTGGGCGCGCTGTCCATCGACGCATCGAACGCGAGCGGCGCGGTGAAGGAAGCGATGGTCTACGCCAACGTGATCGGCTGCGACCTCGGCCCCAAGATCACGCCCATCGGCAGCCTTGCCACCCTGCTCTGGCTGCACGTGCTCGCCAGGAAGGGCACGGCCATCGGCTGGGGGTATTACTTCAAGATCGGCATCGTGCTGACGCTGCCTGTGCTGTTCGTGACCCTTGCGGCATTGGCACTTCGATTGAGCATTCCACTTCCATGAACGACATCACGATCTATCACAACCCCGCCTGCGGCACGTCCCGCAACGTGCTCGCGCTGATCCGCAACACGGGCGACGAGCCCAGGGTCATCGAATACCTCCAGCACCCGCCCGACCGCGCCACGCTGAAGCAGCTCATCGCCGCGATGGGCATTCCGGTGCGCGAGGTGCTGCGCCGCAAGGGCACGCCGTACGACGAACTCGGCCTCGACGACCCGAAGTGGACCGACGAACAGCTGATCGACTTCATGCTGCAGCACCCGATCCTCATCAACCGGCCGATAGTGACGACGCCGCTCGGCACGCGGCTGTGCCGGCCTTCGGAAGCTGTGCTCGACATCCTGCCGCATCCGCAGCAAGGCGCTTTCCTGAAGGAAGACGGCGAGGTGGTCATCGACGCGAAGGGCCAGCGCGCCGCCAAGCCCTGAGCTGCCCAGGCTCGACGCGGGGCACTTCGCAGACCGCGCCCACACCCCAATCCATGCCCGCTTGCCAAGCGGGAATAAAACGCGCCCATCTCTGTCCCAGGCCCGACACCGGCAAAATGTTCCGCGAATGAAACCGGTGCGCTGGCATTCCGGCGCACGCACATGAAAGAACAGGCCATGAGCAACAAAAGCGATTTCGGATTGATCGGCCTGGCCGTGATGGGCCAGAACCTCGTGCTGAACGTGGAAAGCCGCGGCTTCCAGGTCAGCGTGCACAACCGCACCGAGGCGACCACCGAAGCCTTCATCGCGGCCAACCCCGGCAAGAAGCTGGTCGGCGCGAAGACGCTCGAGGAGTTCGTTCAGAGCCTGGCCAGGCCCCGCAAGATCCAGATCATGGTGAAGGCCGGCGCGCCGGTCGACCAGGTGATCGAACAGCTCATCCCGCTGCTCGACAAGGACGACATCGTCATCGACGGCGGCAACAGCCTCTACACCGACACCGAGCGCCGCGACGCCTACCTTGCAGCCAAGGGCCTGCGTTTCATCGGCGCGGGCGTGTCGGGCGGCGAGGAAGGCGCGCGCAAGGGCCCGTCGATCATGCCGGGCGGCCCGCTTTCCACCTGGGAGGTGATGAAGCCTATCTTCGAGAGCATCGCGGCCAAGGTGGACGGCGAGCCCTGCGTGATCCACATCGGCCCCGGCGGAGCCGGCCACTACGTGAAGATGGTGCACAACGGCATCGAGTACGGCGACATGCAGCTGATCTGCGAGGCCTACAGCCTGTTCAAGGCGGCCGGTTTCAGCACGGACGAGATGGCAGCGATCTTCAACGAATGGAACAACGGCGAGCTGCAGAGCTATCTGATCCAGATCACCGCCAAGGCGCTCGAACAGAAGGACCCGGAAACGGGCAAGCCCATCGTCGACCTCATCCTCGACAAGGCGGGCCAGAAGGGCACGGGCCAATGGACGCTGATCAACGCGGCCGAGAACGCGGTGGTCATCAGCACCATCAACGCCGCGGTCGAGGCGCGTGTGCTGTCGTCGCAGAAGAAGGCGCGCGTGGCGGCGAGCAAGGTGCTGCAGGGCCCGAAGATCGAACTCTCGCTCGAGAAGAAGGCGCTGGTGGCCAAGGTGCACGACGCGCTGTATGCCTCCAAGGTGATCAGCTACACACAGGGCTTCGACCTCATCAAGACGATGGGCGACAAGAAGCAATGGAGGCTCGACCTCGGCGGCATCGCCTCCATCTGGCGCGGCGGCTGCATCATCCGCGCGCGTTTCCTGAACCGCATCACCGACGCCTTCCGCACCGACCCGGCGCTGGGCAACCTGATGCTCGATCCGTTCTTCAAGGACCTGCTGAACCGCACGCAGCAGAACTGGCGCGAGGTGGTGGCGCTGGCGGTGAGCAACGGCATTCCGGTGCCGGCGTTCAGCGCCTCGCTGGCCTACTACGACAGCTACCGCACAGAGCGCCTGCCGGCGAACCTGCTGCAGGCGCAGCGCGACTTCTTCGGCGCGCACACGTATGAGCGCACCGACAAGCCCGAAGGACAGTTCTTCCATACGGACTGGCCTGAAGTCATTGGGTGACTTGGCTCTCCCTCGAAGTGATCACCGCGCAGCCATCGCCAATACGGTGGCGCGGCGGGACCGGACCTCCCTCAGAAGTTCCTTCATCCTTCCTTCAGCATGAAGTTCGCAGGCCCAGCCGGCGGCGGATGCCGTTGATGAGACCTGGCCCGAAGTCGCGCCGCACTGCCCCGTCGCTGCGCGGCGCGTGGGAGAGCACAGCCGGCCCCACATGCAGTTCAAGCACACCGGCCGTTTGCAGCGAATGCAGGAATAAAACGCACTGGGAGAACGGAAGCTGGCTGATGTCGGCCAGTTCGCCCGCGTTCAATGCACGCCGTGCCAGCAGGCTCGCCATGCGGATGTTGTCGAGGTCGTTGCGCAACAGCAGGGCTGGCGGCCAGCGGCGGAGCATGAAGCGCACCGAATCGGAAACCTCGATCTCCATGGCGGCTGCGTCGTCCAGCGTCGACCGCGCGGGCGTCGCCTCGCGCAGCGCGTGCTCGGTGGTCTTGAGCCATTGCTGCAGCCTGTCGGCACGTATCGGCCGCTCCAGCGTGTCGGGCTTTCCGCCCGAATGCATGCGCGTGAGCCTGAGCACGGCAGCGGCCATGCCGGCCACCTGCGGGCAGCCCTCTTCCACGGCGGCACCATCGACCAGCAGCGCGTCGTACGGCGGCGCATTGACCAGCTGCCACGGGAACGCGGCGTCGCTCGCATACAGCCGCACGATCGTCTGGATCACGACGACTTCGGCAAGCGGCAGCTTGTAGACGCCGAGCCTCAGCAATGGGCGTGTCCTGCTTGCGGCGCTCATGTCAGTTCACCGCCGGCACTTCGCGCCAATTCGATCAATTTGCATCCGCTATCTCCTTGCCAAATAAAGTTCGACCCATCTTGAAAACGATGAAAATGGATGAATTGGCCCGTGCTGAAAGATGCGTTCAATTCGAAGCAGTCCGCAAGGACATTCCGCATGAAACGAATCAGCGCATGCGACAATTTTTTACTACTTTATGACTCGTTACTGGCGCCGCAAGTGGGGTTCAGCCACTCAGTTTTGAGGCAATGGGCACGACACATTGCATGTCATGCACCAAGAAAAATTTCAATTCCCCAGTATGGGTCGCGCCAATTGAGGCCACCCACCCTCGTTCACGCAGGCTCCGCGCTGGACAGCGGCCTCCATTCCTGCAGGCAGAGTTTTTCCACCGCCATGTCGACGAATGCCGAAACCGCCAGGGGGCGCTGTTGGCGGCTGGGATACACCACGCTCATCCCGCGTCCCGCTCGCATGTACAGCGGCAGCACGGGCACCAGCTGGCCCGTGGCCACTTCCGATGCCGTCAGGACCGCCGGCAACGCGACGATGCCGAGCCCGGCGCAGGCGGCCCTGCGCAGCGCCACCTGCACGTTGCTGGTGAAGCGCCCTCTCACTCGCACTTCTTCCTCTGTGCCGTCGGGCCCCTGCAGGCGCCAGGTGGCGTGGCTGCCGGTTTCCGGTGGCTGCGTCAGGCATTCATGCTCGCTCAGCTCTTGCAGCGTGGCGGGTACACCGTGCGCCGCCAGGTAGGCGGGGCTGGCCAGGAGGCCAGCGTGGCTCGCGAAAATCCTTCGGGAAACGTAGCTCGAATCGGCCAGCGGGCCGATGCGAAATGCCACGTCGATGCGATCGGCAATGAGATCCGCCGGGACATCGCTGAGAACGAAGTCGAGTTGGACCAACGGATGCGCATCGAGAAACGCCGTCACCCATTCCATCTCGAAGTATTCGAAGAAGCTGGCCGATGCAGCCACCCGTACCGGGCCGCACGGCTCCTGGCTGCCGGAGACGTGCGATTGCCCTGCTTCGATCAGCTCCTCGACCGCGGGGCCGCATCGTTCACGAAAGGTTTCTCCCGCGCTGGTCAGCGTCAGTTTGCGGGTCGAGCGCTGCATCAGCCGGGTGCCCAGGCGCGCCTCGAGCTGCTGGATGCGGCGGCTCACCGTTGCCGAGGGCATGCGCAGCTGCCGCGCCGCCTCGGCAAAACTGCCGAAGCGCGCGACTTGGACGAACATTGCGACTTCATTCAGGTCGAGCACGAGATTCTTTCTGTCAATAGGTGATTTCAAATTCGCTTGCGCGCTTCGATTTATCAATTCCGTTTTTGCTATCGATCAATCACCGCTTTGCAATCGATCAAAATCCATCAGGTGCGGATACAATTCCAAAAATCCTGAGCACCAGCTGACCAATTATCATCGACGGGCGCCTTTACAAATAAGTTTCGAAATAGACCTTCGCTGCGGAGCTATTCCGCGCGGCTGCCATTTATATGGAAATAGCAGATAGTTGATCTAATCCACTATCTCCGCCAAGACGTTTTTTCCGCAATTGGCCCTTTGCTGATTCATATATGAATCTTTGCTTATTCCAGCCCGCACAGTTAGAACAAGCTGCCCTGCCCCACTGCGCTCGGCGGCCGGAACGCGGTGATGTCCAGCGGAATGCGCTCGCGGTTGAAGCCGAGGCGGTTCGCAGCCTTCTCGAAACGCTGATGGATCAGGTCGGCCCACAGGCCTGAGCCTTTCATGCGTGTGGCGAAGTCGGCGTCGTAGTCCTTGCCGCCGCGCATCTCGTGGATGCGCGCCATGATGCGGTCGGCGCGCTGCGGATAGTGCAGCGCAAGCCATTCCTTGAAGAGCGGCGCGACCTCCCAAGGCAGCCGCACCACCGTGTAGAAGGCGCTGCGCGCACCGGCTTCCCACGCGGCCTCGAGCACCAGTTCCATGTCTTCGGTCACGAAGGGAATCTGCGGCGCTACGCTCACACCCACCGGCACGCCGGCCGCGGCCAGCGTGCGGATGGCTCGCAGCCGTCGATGCGGCGCTGCGGCGCGCGGCTCCAGCTTGCGGGCGAGGTCGCCGTCGAGCGTGGTCACGGTGACGTACACGGCCGCAAGGCGGTCGGCCGCCATGGGCGCGATCAGGTCGAGGTCACGCTCGATGGCGCTCGACTTGGTGACCAGCGCGAACGGATGCCTCGTTTCCTTCAGCAGTTCGATGATCGAGCGCGTGAGCCGCAATTCGCGCTCGATGGGCTGGTAGCAGTCCGTGGCGGTTCCGATGGCGATGTAGCTGGGCCGATAGCTCCTGCGCCCAAGTTCGGCGCGCAGCACCTCGACGATGTTGCGCTTGGCGATGAGCTTGGTCTCGAAGTCGAGGCCCGGAGAGAGATTCAGGTAGCTGTGCGTGGGCCGGGCAAAGCAATAAATGCAGCCATGCTCGCAGCCGCGGTACGGATTGATCGAACGGTCGAAGGGGACGTCGGGCGAGTCGTTCTCGTTGAGCACCGACTTCACGTCCTCGAAGCGGATCTCGGTGGCGATGGGCTGCAGCTCGTTAGCCTCGGCCACGCCTTCCTCGAGCGTGCCCCAGCCGTCGTCGAAGGCGCTGCGCTCGTCCTTCGAGAAACGGTGCGCGAGTTGCGTGGCCGCACCGCGGCCCTTGATGGCGTGAACGGGGATCCGTGCAGTTGGCATGGCAGCTCCTTGGGCTTAAGTACTGTGTATTAATACAGTATTTCACCGATTCACATTCGTCGCCAATTTTTCTATTTCTCTATTGACAGAAATTTCGTAAATCCTAAACTCGACGCCATGGAACTCACCGACATTCAACGCAAGTTCGTGCTGCACTGGGGTGAAATGGGCTCGATGTGGGGCGTCAACCGCACCGTCTCGCAGATCCACGCGCTGCTCTTCGCGCACGGCAAGCCGATGAACGCGGAGGAACTGAGCGAAACGCTCGGCGTGGCCCGCTCCAACATCAGCAACAGCCTCAAGGAACTGCAGGCCTGGAACCTCGTGCGCGTGACCCACACGCTGGGCGACCGCCGCGATTATTTCGAGACCAGCGTCGACGTGTGGGAGCTGTTCCGCACCGTCGTGCGCGAGCGCAAGGAACGCGAATTCGACCCGACCGTGCGCGTGCTGCGCGAGCTGGTTTCCAGCCCCGACTTCCAGAAGGAGCCCGCCGATGCGCAGGACCGCATCCGCTCCACCATGGAACTCATGGACAAGCTCGCCACCTGGGCCGACGAAATGCTGCGGCTGTCGCCCGGCACGCTCGACAAGGTGATGACGCTGGGCGCCAGCGTGCAGAAGTTCGTTCGCGGCGAATCGGCGTCGCCCGGCAAGGGCGATGACGCCGACGCGCACCACGCCAGCCTGCCGATGATCTGAGGTCTCTTTTTTTGCCCATTTATTTCTGTTTTAACAGAAATATCGATAACAAAGAACGCCATGAGCCGCCCCGCCCTTCCCGCCTACCCGCTCACGATCTACTTCGATGCCAGCTGCGCGATCTGCTCTGCCGAAATGGGCAGCCTCAAGGCGCGCGACGCGGAAGCCCGGCTGCAACTGGTCGACTGCTCGCCAGTGGCGTTCAGCAGCGGTCCGGCCCCGCGCAGCGCGCTGATGGCGGCCATCCACGTATCGGACGCCGAAGGCCGGGTCTTCGTCGGCGTGCCGGCGATCCGCATCTGCCGCACGGCGGTCGGCCTGTCCAGCGGCAGCTTCCTGCTCGACCTGCCTCTGGTCGCACCGCTGGCCGACCGCGCCTATGCGCTGCTGGCGCGCAACCGCTACCGCATTCCGCGCTGGCTGGCCGCAAGGCTGGCGGGGCGCGTCGCGTCCTCCTGCGACGACGGCAACTGCCGCCTCTGAGAACCAACGAACAACCATCTGAGGGAATCGCCATGTCCACTGTTTTCCGGCCCGACTTCCGCACGCCCCACGACACGCCCCTGCGTATCCCGGCGAGCCACGCAAGCGCGCCCATCACGGCCGAGGACACGCAGGACTACTTCACCGAAGTCGCAGTCGACTACAGCGCGTGGAGTCCCAGCTACAACATGCACTTCGGCTTCTGGCGCGCGGGCCTGAACCCGCTTCGGCGCGAAGGCATGCTGGTGGAAATGAATCGCGTGGTCGGCCGCGCGCTGCAGCTCGGCCAGGCACGGCCCGGCAGCGCGGCGCAACGCCGCTGCGTGATCGACCTGGGCTGCGGCGCCGGCGCCACCGCGCGCACGCTGGTTGGCGACCACGAGTCGCTCTACGCCATCACCGTGACCAACGTCGCCGTGCAGAACCGCATCGCCGCGAAGCTCGACGCCGCCGCGGGCGTGACCGACCGCATGGCGCACATCGAGGCCGACTACACCCGCACCGGCCTGCCCGCAGCACAGGCCGATGGCGCGTGGGCCGTGGAGAGCGCCTGCTATGCCGGCGGCACCAGCAAGGCGGACTTCATCCGCGAAGCCGCGCGGCTGCTGAGGCCAGGCGCGCGCCTTGCGGTGGTCGACGGTTTCCTGCTTCGCCGCAGCCCCGGTCGCCTCGCGGGCTGGCTGCACCGCCTGTGGGCCGACAGCTGGGCCGTGCCCACACTGGCCGTGCGCGAAGACTTCATCGCTGCACTGCATGAGCACGGCTTCGACGACGTGGAAGTGAAGTCGCTGCGCTGGCGCGTCGCGCCCAGCGCGCTGCACATCCCGGTACTGGCCACCCGCTTCACGCTGGCCGAACTCTGGAAGGCGCGCGGCAGGCTCAGCCCATGGCGGCGCAAGCACATCGTGGCCAGCTACTGCGCATTGGCGCTGGGCATGTTCTGGCGCGACTTCGACTACTGCATGGTCACCGCCAGGCGCTGCGCCGACTGAGCGCAACACGAATACAAACAGACAGAGGAGAAGAGGCTTTTCATGCAAAACGATCCCGAGGAAAGCAGGTTCGGCGGGCTGGCCCCCGTCGAGCCACAGCCCGCGAAGAGCGAGGAAGCACAGCCCAAGCCGGTTCACGGCATGCCCTTCGGCTGGTTCTGGCCCATGGCCATCGGCGCCGCGGTCGCGCTCGTGCTGCGCCTCTTTTTCAGCAGCGCCCCCGGCAAGCCCTACTCGGCCATGCTGGCTTCCTTCGTCTACTTCGTGCCCGCGGTGTGCGGCGCGGTCACGGTGTACATGGCCGAGCGCATCGAGCGCCGCAGCTGGGGCTACTACATCTGGGCGCCGTGGGTGGCGACCTCGCTCTTCGTCGGCGGAACGCTGCTGGTGTTCATCGAAGGCCTGATCTGCGCCATCGTCATCGTGCCGCTGTTCGCCACCATGGGCAGCGTGGGTGGGCTCGCGATGGGCATCGTGTGCCGCATTACCAACTGGCCGAAGCAGGCGGTCTACAGCTTCGCGATGCTGCCGCTGGTGCTCGGCGCCATCGAGCCCCAACTGTCCAACCCCGACCGCTTCTCCAACACCTCGCGCGCGCTCTTCATCGCAGCGCCGGCCGAGCGGGTGTGGCACGAGCTCAATGCCGCGAGCGACATCCGCCCCGCCGAGGTCGGCGACGCATGGGCCTACCGCATCGGCGTGCCGATGCCGGTGTCGGGCGTGACGGTCGACACGCCCGAGGGCCGCGTGCGCCAGGTGCAGTGGCAGAAGAACGTGCATTTCGAAGAGGTCATCACCGGATGGGAGCCCAACCGCCTGCTGAAGTGGCGCTTCCGCTTCTCGCCCGATTCCTTCCCGGCCGGCGCGCTCGACGACCACGTGATGATCGGCGGCCAATACTTCGACCTGCGCGACGCCACCTACACGCTGACACCGCGCGACGGCGGCACCGAGCTGCGCGTGGCGGTGTCGTGGCGGCTGAGCACCAGCTTCAACTGGTATGCCGACCGTGTCATGCATCTGCTGCTGGACGACGCCTCGGAGAACATCCTGCGCTTCTACAAGGCGCGCAGCGAAGCCACGGCAATGCCGCCCACCGCCGGATGACGACGGTGCAGCCCGTCTTCCAGCAAGCGCTGGGCCCCGCCTGGGACTGACATGGGCTATGTCTGGCGCATCGCGGGGTTGCGCATTCCGCTGCCGCTCTGCCTCTTTCTCGGCACCGCCTACGTCGAAGAACGGCCGACCCGGCCGATGCCGACCGCTTCACGATCAAGATGCTGCTGCGCCACCGCTGGCTCGGCGACGTGTTCCGATACAGCGGGCGCTTTCACCTCGGCCCGCGAACGGGATCACAATGAGCGCACCATGCCGCGCCGTCCAGAAAACCTCTACGCCCAGTATCACGCCCACGTCTATTTCGGGCCCGACACGCTCGCACAGGCCAAGGCCCTTTGCGAGCGCGCGGGCCGCGAGCTGATGGTGGTGGTCGGCCGCGTGCACGAGCGGCTGGTGGGGCCGCATCCGCACTGGAGCTGCCAGATCGCCTTCGACGCCGCCGAGTTCGACCAGGTCATCGGCTGGCTCGAAGCCAACCGCGACGGGCTCGACGTGTTCGTGCACGGCGTGACCGGCGACGACCTTGCCGACCACACGGCGCATGCCATGTGGCTCGGCGAAGAAAGCGCACTCGACCTGCGGATGTTCCGGCACTGACTAGGCCTTCTCTTCCGAGCCGGCACCGTGCACCTTGAAGAAGGTCGCGCCCTCGACCTTCTGGCCGATGGCCTGTTCGTAGGCTGCGCGCACGTCGTCGGGCTGGCCGGCCTGCCCGAAGAAGTCCTTCAGGTACGGGCCCAGCAGCGGATGCGCGGCCAGTTCGGCACGCGGCAGGCCGCTCAGCATCTCGTCGCGGCAGGCCGAGGGCAGGAACACATCGCGGTTCTTCTCCGCGTCGCGGATCAGCCCTTTGGGCTCGTGCGCCGGATCGGCCTGCATCGCCTCGATCTCCTCGAAGAAGCGGCGGCGCATCATCACGATGCCCTTGTCGCTCTGGCCCAGCTTCTCGCGCGTGCGGTCGGTGACGGTGCCCTGCCCCACCCACACCACGAAGTCCTGGTTGGCGACGTGGCTGGTGATCCAGCGGCCGGTGGCCGGGTCCTTGATGGGCCCGTACCACGAGGGGATGCGCTCCTGCACATAGGGCTCCTGCTCGGTCGGCACGCGGCTCAGCACCCACAGCACGCTGAGCGTATGGTGGTCGTCGATGGGCACACGCCATTCGAAGTGATGGCCCAGGAAGAAGCCGTTGGGCCACAGCGTGACGCGGCCGGTGGTCCACATCACGTTGTCTTCGCGCTCGCCGCCGCGCAGGCGCTTGTAGACGAAACCGTGCTCGAACTCCTCGAAGGCCAGCTTCAGATGCGTGGGCACGTACGGCCCTTCCTCGCCCTGCAGGCGCGTGGTCCAGTTGTTGTGGGTCCACTCGAAGTGCACGGGGTCGATGGAGTTTTCCTGGCACTGGAACCAGTTGCACGGAATCTCCGCGAACACCGCCTGCGCGAAGCCGTTCTTGTAGTTGAACAGCTCCCAGTCAGGCAGCAGCGGCGCGGGCAGCGGGCCCATGTAGGCCCAGAGCAGGCCGGCCTTCTCCTGCACCGGGTAGGCCTTGATCTTTGTGTTCCTGCGCATGCGCGCACCGGGGTCCAGCGTTTCCTCGAAGGGCTGGTGAATGCACTGGCCGCCCTGGTCGTATTGCCAGCCGTGGTAGCTGCAGCGCAGGCCGCATTTCTCGACGTAGCCGTAGGACATGTCGGCATTGCGGTGCGGGCAGCGGCGGTCGACCAGTCCGTAGTTGCCGCTCAGGTCCTTGTAGAGCACGAGGTCTTCGCCGAGGATGCGCAGCGGCTTCACGGCCTTGCCGTCGAACTCGCTGGCGCCGGCGATCGGGTGCCAGTAGCGGCGCAGGTAGTCGCCCATCGGCTTGCCGGGGCCCACTTCGGTCAGCAGGCGGTTTTTTTCTTCGCTCAACATGCTTGTCGTCTCCCCGTCCTTCAATCGGCGCGGATGCCGAACTCGCGCACCAGCTTTCCGAAGCGCTGGTCGTCATCCAGGATCTGGCGCGCCAGCACGGCGGGCGCGCCACCGACGGGCTCGATGCCGAGCGCGGCCATCTTGGCCTGCACGTCGGGCATCTTCAGGATTTCGTTGAAGTGCTGGTTGAGCGCCTGCACGACATCGGCGGGCATGGCCTTCGGGCCGAGCAGGCCCATCCATGCGCTCACGTCCACGTCCCGGTAGCCCAGTTCGATGAAGGTGGGCACGTTGGGCATCAGCTTCGTGCGCTGGCGCTCGGCGACCGCGAGCGGGATCAGCTTGCCGGCGGCGATGTGGCCCGACACGGCACCGGGCGTGATCCAGCCCACGCTGACGTGGCCGCCGAGCGTGTCGTTGACCACGGGGGCTACGCCGCGGTATGGCGCATGCGTCGCGGCAATGCCCGCGTCCTTGTTGAGCAGCTCGCCCGCGATGTGCATCGGCGAGCCCGCGCCCGGCGTGCCGTAGGTGAAGGCCTTGCCGGCCTTCGCGCCGGCCACGAGCTGCGCCACGCTCTGGATGCCGGTCGCAGGCGCGGTGACCAGCAGCAACGGGATGTTGCCGGTCTTCACGATGGGCGTGAAGTCCTTCACCACGTCATGCGCCACGCCGGGACCGGTCTTCAGCACATGCTGCGCGATCGGAAAGGTACTGGGCGTGAACAGCAGCGTGTAGCCGTCGGCCTGCGCCTTGGCGACCCACACGTTGCCGATCATGCCGCTCGCGCCGGGCCGGTTGTCGACAAGCACCGGCTGGCCGACGCGCTGCGACAGCTTCTCGGCATAGGTCCGCGCGATGGCGTCGGTGTCGCCGCCCGCCGGATAGGCCACGACGATGGTGATGGGCTTCGTGGGCCATGCCTGCGCCATGGCCGCGGTGGCGGCACATAGCGAAAGAACGGCTGCAGCAGCGGCATGGGCCGCGTTTCGGTGGTGAAACAACATGCTCTTTTCCTTCTCGGTGGGACGACGTTGGGGTCGAACGCACTGTAGGAACGAGGCCGCGCGGCCAGAAGATATAGTTTCACTCAGTGAACCTTTTTTCTGGAGGCCGGCATGTCCGACACCATGGGCGCGCAGAGTGTGAAGTCGATCGACGCGCTGCGCCGCGGGCTCGACGTGATGCTGGCCATCCAGCGCTCCTCGGCCGTCACGCTGCAGGAGCTGCACCGGCAGACCGGCGTGTCGAAAGCCACGCTGCTGCGCATCCTCAAGACGCTGCAGCAGGCGGGCTGGGTCGAGCGCAGCGAGCACGACAAGCGCTACGTGCCCGCGTCGGCGACCGGCCAGTCGGGGCCCGTGGCGGCATGGCGCACGCGGCTTTCGGCGCTTGCTGCGCCTGCACGCGCCACGCTGCAGCGGCTGGTGCCATGGCCCATCGACCTGGGCGTGCGCGACGGCACGGCCATGCTCATCCTCGACACCGACCGGCCGCGCAACGGCCTGGCGGTCAACTACCGCGCGCTGGGCTTCCGGCCGCCGATGCTGCTGTCGTCGCTGGGCCGCTGCTACCTGTCGTTCTGCCCCGAGGACGAGCGGCGCGAGATCCTCGCCGCGCTGGCGCGCTCGCCGAACGACTTCGACCGCGCCGCACGGCGCCCCGAGAACGTCCGCCGCATGGTGGCGCACGCGCGCGACCTGGGCTATGTGGCGCGCGACCCGACCTCGACCAGCATGGATTCGCCCGACCGCTTCGGCGCGGTGTCGGTGCCGCTGCGCCACGAAGACAGGGTGGTTGGCTGTCTCAGCTGCGCGTGGCTGCCGGCGGTGAAAAGCGAGCGCGAGATCGTGTCCGCGCACCTCGCCGACATGCAGCAGGCCGCGCAGAACATCGAGCGCAAGCTGGCGCAGGGCGGCTTCGAGCCGCCGCCCGCCAATGAATGAAGTGCGAGGCAGGGCCGCAGTTCAGAACTCCGCATCCAGCTCGTCGATCTCGTCGGGTTCCTGCTTCGCCGCAGCCACCCATTCCTTCATGGCCGGCAGTTCCATCACCCGCTTGCAGTAGGCCGCGCACACGCTGTCCAGCGCCACGTCGTAGCTCAGGAAACGCGTGACCACCGGCGCATACATCGCGTCGGCCATGCCCGGCTGGCTGCCGAAGAGGAACGGGCCGCCGTAGGCCTTGAGGCACTCGCGCCAAATGGCAACGATGCGGTCAATGTCGGCCTGCGCGCGCGACCACACCTTGAAGTTCTTGAAATGGGCCTTGATGTTCATCGGCAGCGCGCCGCGCATCGAGGCGAAGCCCGAATGCATCTCGCCGCAGATGGCGCGGCAGTGGGCGCGGGCCGCCACGTCGGCGGGCAACAGGCCGGCCTTGGGCTTGATCTCGTTGAGGTACTCGCCGATGGCCAGCGTGTCCCACACCTTCACGCCGCCGTGCTGCAGCGAGGGGACCAGCATCGAGGACGACAGCAGCAGCATCTCGGCTTTCATGGCCGGGTCGTCGGGCGGGATGACCTTCTCGCTGAACTCCAGCCCGGCCAGCCTGCACATCAGCCAGCCGCGCAGCGCCCACGCGCCGTAGTTCTTGCTGCTGATGGTGAGAACGGGTTTGGCCATCTCGAAGCTCTCCTTGGGCGTGGCGCCCTTTCGTCCAGTCTGCGTGCAAGCCGCATGCCAAGCGGCTGGCCCGCAACTTGCCTGCGCGAAGTCCATGCTGTACCGGGCCTACCAGAACCAAGCCGACCTGCTCTCCCCGGCGCGGCTCGCGGCGCAATACATGGCCAGGGCGCTGTGGAAGGACGGCACCGAACGCACCATATTGCGGCGCATGGCGGCCCAATTCGAGGTGTTCTCGCGCATGCGGCTGACCCACACCCGGCCCGACTACGGCATCCACAGCGTGGTTTCCGACGGCGCCGAGGTGGCCGTGCACGAGGAGAAAACCCTCGTCTCGCCCTTCGGCACCCTGCTGCACTTCCGCAAGAACACCGATGCGGTGCATCCGCCAGTGCTGCTGGCCGCGCCACTGTCGGGCCATTTCGCCACGCTGCTGCGCGAAACGGTGCGCACCCTGCTGCGCGACCACGACGTGTACCTGACCGACTGGCACAACGCGCGCGACGTGCCGCTGTGGCATGGCGGCTTCGGGCTGGACGACTACACGCTGCAGCTCATCGGCTTCCTGGAGGCCGTGGGCCCGGGCGTGCACATGGTGGCGGTGTGCCAGCCCTGCGTGGCCGCGCTGGCCGCCACCGCGCTGATGGCCGAGGACGACAACCCCGCCACGCCGCGCAGCCTGACGCTGATGGCCGGCCCGGTCGATTGCCGCATCAACCCGACCGCCGTGAACAAGCTCGCCACCGACCGGCCCATCGACTGGTTCAGGCGCAACCTCATCAGCCATGTGCCGTGGCCGCACGCCGGCATGATGCGGCGCGTGTACCCGGGCTTCCTGCAGCTGTCGGCCTTCATGAGCATGAACCCCGAGCGGCACAAGAAGCAGTTCCAGGACATGTACAGCCACCTGGTCGAAGGCGACGTCGAGAAGGCCCGCACCATCGGCGCCTTCTACGACGAATACCTGGCGGTGAACGACCTGCCCGCCGAGTTCTACCTGGAGACAGTGGAGCGCGTGTTCCAGACCTACGACCTGCCGCTGGGCAGGCTCACCGTCGGCGAGCGCACCGTGAACCCGGCTGCCATCCGCCGCACCGCGCTGCTCACGGTGGAAGGCGAGCGTGACGACATCTGCTCCGTGGGGCAGACGGTGGCGGCGCAAGACCTCTGCACGGGCATCCGGCCCTACCTCAAGGCACACCACCTGCAGGCCGGCGTCGGGCACTACGGCGTGTTCAGCGGCAGCAAGTGGAACGCGCAGATCTATCCGCGCGTGCGCGAGACGATCCACGCCGCGGCCGAGCTGGGCTGAATTGACTACGGTTGGCGCCGCGCCCGCGCGCCCTTGCCGCTCACGCGCCGCACCGTCGCCTCGCCGGCCTGCGGCAGGCGCTCGCGCAGGAAGGCAATGAGTTCCTGCGCCACCACGTTGCGCATCGGCCCCGGCAGGTAGGCCAGCACCACGCGGCGCTCGATGCGCGGCTTCAGCAGCGGCACCACGGCCAGTTCGGGGTCGCGCAGCGACGAGGTGTACAGACGCGGCATCAGCCCCAGCGCCTGTCCGCTGCGCACCAGCGCATAGAGCGTCTCGGAATAGCTCACCCGGTACGGCTGCGCACCCTGCGCGAACTGCGCGCGCGCCGGGTTGCCCAGCGCCGGCATGCTGCCGCTCTCGAACAGCACCAGCCGCTCGCTGCCGATGGCCTCCCAGTTCGCGCCGCCGGCCGCGACCAGTGCGTGGTCGCGCCGCACCACCAGCACCAGCGGGTCACGGAACAGGTCGATGCAGGTCAAGCCGCCCGGCGGCTCGGTGATCGCGGCCACCGCCATGTCGATCTGGCCGCTGCGCAGTTCGGCCAGCAGCGCGTTCGACGGCGCGTCGCGCCAGGCCAGTTCCACCTCGCGCTCGCCGCCACTCTTGAGGAATTCGCTGGCCGCCGCCGCCACGCGCGCGCTGGCCGAGGGAATCACGCCGATGCGCACGAAGGCGCGGCCGCGCTGCACTGTGCTCTCGATGTCGCGCAGCGCCACCTCGAAGGTGTTGACGAGAAAGTCGGTGCGCGCCAGCACTTCGGCGCCCACGGGCGTGAGTTCGAGCCGGTGGGTGGAACGCGACAGCAGTTCGGCGCCGAGCAGCTTTTCCATCTGCTTGATGGCATTGCTCAAAGCCGGCTGCGTGATGGCCAGCCTGCGGGCCGCGCGGCCGAACTGACCTTCTTCCACCAGCACCGAGAAGAACTGCAGCTGGCGCAGCGTGAGCGCACGCAGGGGCAAGGCGGCCATGGGCACTTCCGGTTATTGATTCAGCGAATCAAATTATAGAAATTCAAAATTTTCCTTATGAGACCTCCATTACTAGACTGGCCCGCATGACCAGCCCCACCCCTGCCCTGCTCACGCTGGAATCGATGCTCCGCGCCATCCCCAAGGCCGAGCTGCATTGCCACCTGTTCGGCACGGTGCGCCACGAAACCTTCAAGCAGCTCAACCAGCGCGCGGGCTCGCCGCTGGCGGCCGACGAGATCGAGGGCTTCTACACGCGCGGCGAAAAACCGGTCGGCGTGCTGCGCGTGCTGCGCGCGCTCGACGCCCAGCTGGTGCGCAGCGCCGGCGACCTCTACCAGCTCACGCTCGAATACCTGCAGGACGCGGCCGCCCACAACGTGCGCTACGCCGAGTTCTTCTGGAACCCGACCGGCACGGTGCACGGCTCGGGCATTGCCTATCCGCACGCACAAGGCGCCATCGTTCGCGCCATCCACGATGCGCAGCAGGAGTTCGGCATCGTCGGCCGCCTCATCGCAGCCATCGACCGCGAAGCCAGCCCCGAGGCCGCCGTGGAGATGGTCGAATGGGTCAAGGCGCACCGCTGCGAGGAGGTGATCGGCATCGGCATCGACTACCGCGAGGTCGACCGCCCGCCGGAGCTCTTCACGCAGGCCTATGCCAATGCGAAGAAGGCCGGCCTCAAAACCACCGCGCACGCGGGCGAGTTCGGCATGCCCTGGACCAACGTGCGCACCGCGCTCGACGTGCTGCAGGTCGACCGTATCGACCACGGCTACACGGTGGTCGACCAGCCCGATTTCGCGCGCCGGTGCGCCGAGCGCGGCGTGATCTTCACCGTGGTGCCCACCAACTCGTACTACCTGCGCACGCTGGCGCCCGAGCGCTGGGCGCTGGACCATCCGATCCGCCGCATGCCCGGCCTGGGCCTGCGCATCCACCCCAACACCGACGACCCGACGCTGCACAAGGTCACGCCCACGCAGGCCTGGCTGATGATGGTGCGCGACTTCGGCTTCGGCCTGGACGATCTGCGCTGCTTCATGCACAACGGCCTCGACGGCGCGTGGATCGACGGCACGCAGCGCCGCGCATGGCGCACGCAGTGGAGCGATGAATTCGATTCGCTGCGCGCCCGCCTCGACACAGAACCCACTCCCTCCTCCCACGGATGACCCACGCCATGAACACGCCCCGTCGCCTGCTACTCGCCGCCGCGCTCTGCGCCGCCCTGCCCACCGTGGCCCTCGCGCAAGCGTGGCCCTCGGCCAAGCCCATCACGCTGATCGTGCCCTTCACGGCCGGTGGCAGCGTGGACGTGAACGCGCGCCTCGTGGCCCAGCGCCTCGGCGAGCGGCTCAAGCAGTCGGTGGTGGTGGAGAACGTGGCCGGTGCGGGTGGCGCCATCGGCGTGGCCAAGGCCGTGAACGCGGCGCCCGACGGCTACACGCTGGTGGCAGGGCCCGACAGCGCCATCGCCATCGGCAAGCTGGTGAACCCCTCGGCCTTCCGCTTCGATCCGCTGAAAGACCTGGCGCCGGTGGGCCTGCTCAACACCGCGCCGATGGTGCTGGTGGCGCGGCCCGGCCTGGAGGCCCAGACTTTCTCCGACTTCGTGAAGCTCGCGAAGGCCAAGCCCGGCAAGTACAACTACGCGACCTCGGGCGTGGGCACGGTGCTGCAGCTCGCCATGGAGCTGCTGAAGGAACGCAGCGGCATCTTCGTCACGCATGTGCCCTACCGCGGCGGCGCACAGATCGCCACCGACGTGATTGGCGATCAGGTCGACCTGGCGATGCTGGTCAGCACCAGCGCCATCCCGCACGTGAACGGCAAGCGCCTGAAGGCGCTCGGCATCACCGGCAGCAAGCGGCTGGCCGCGCTGCCCAACGTGCCCACATTCGACGAGATGCCCGGCCTCAAGGGCTTCGACATGGTGAGCTGGACCGGCATCTTCGCGCCCGCGAAGACGCCGCCGGCGGTGGTCGCGCAGATCAACCGCGAGCTCAACGCGGTGCTGCAGGAAGAAGGCGTGCGCAGCAAGCTCTTGGAGCAAGGCGCGCTGCCGGGCAACAGCACGGCCGAGTCGTTCGGGAAGTTCGTGCAGGCCGAGTACGCCCGCAACCAGAAGATCGTGCAAACCGCCAACATCAAGGAGTGAGCGCACCATGACCTCGCCGCTGCTGTCCCGCCGCGCGCTCCTCGGCGCGTCCGCCGCCGGCCTTGCCGGCATGGCCTTCGCGCAGAGCCCCGGCCCCGCCGAGCTGGCGCAAGCGCTGGCCGGCACGCCGCTCGCACAACTGCCGCCCGCGAGCGGCAAGCGCCAGGTCATCATCGACACCGACCCCGGCCAGGACGACGCCGTCGCGCTGCTGATGGCCATGGCCGCCACCGACCGGCTCGACATCAAGGCGCTGACGGTGAGCGTGGGCAACCTGCCGCTGGCCATGACCGCGAAGAACGCGCGCATCGTGCGCGACTGGGCCGCCCGGCCCGACATCCCGGTCTATGCCGGCTATCCGCGCCCGCTGGTGCGCGAGCCCATCTTCGCCGACGACGTGCATGGCAAGACCGGCATGGAAGGCCCGACGCTGCACGAGCCGCACGGCCCGCTGATGCCCACCCACGCGGTGCAGTACATCGTCGAGACGCTGCGCGCCGCGCCGCCGAAGAGCATCACGCTCGTGGGCCTGGGGCCGCTCACCAACTTCGCGGCCGCGCTCAACTCGGCGCCCGACATCAAACCCGCCATTGCAGAGATCGTGGTGATGGACGGCTCCTGGGGCGTGGGCGGCAACATCACGCCCGCCGCCACCTTCAACGTGTATGCAGACCCGGAGGCGGCCTCGATCGTGTTCCGCAGCGGCGTGCCGGTGACTGCCATGTCGCACGACGCGGCCCGCCGTGTGCTGGTGACGCCCGAGCGTATCGCGCCCTTTCGCGCCATGGGCAACAACGCCGGCAAGGTGGTGGCGGACATCTTCGATTCGATGATGGCGTACGGCGTGCGCCGGCGCGGCGTGGCCGTGGGGCCGGTGTACGACCCCTGCGTGATCGCGTACCTGCTGCGGCCCGAGCTGTTCAAGGGCGCCAAGGTGAGCGTGGACGTGGAGACCAAGGGGGAGTTCACGACCGGCGCGACGGTGGTCGATTTTCGCGGCTACAACCGCCGCGCGCCCAATGCGCTGTGGATCGGCGAGGCCGATGCCGAAGGCTTCCACGCGCTGCTGCGCGCGGAGATCGCGCGGCTGCCCTGAACGGGGGACGCCGCGCGGGCCGGCCGGTCAGCCGGCCTTCTCGTCCTCCGCAGGCCAATCGCGGATGTAGGCCTTGAGCATCTTGTTCTCGAAGTTCTGGCTGTCCACCACGGCCTTGGCCACGTCGTAGAAGCTGATCACGCCCATCAGCATGCGTTTGTCCATCACGGGCATGTAGCGCGCGTGGCGCTCCAGCATGATGCGGCGGATTTCGTCGAGGTCGGTTTCCAGGGTGCAGGTGACCGGCGCGTCGTCCATGGCCTTGCGCACGAGCGTGGTGCCGATCTGGCCGCCGTTCTTGACGACGGCAACGATCACTTCGCGAAAGGTGAGCATGCCGACCAGGTCGCCATGCTCCATGACCACCAGCGAACCGATGTCCTTTTCCGCCATGGTGTTGGCGGCTTCTGCCAGCAGGTCGTCTGGCGTGATGGTGAAGAGCGTATTGCCCTTGACGCGAAGGATGTCGCTGACTTTCATCGTTTGCTCCTCTCGGACTTCTATCTCGGCGGCGTGCCGATTTGAATATAGCCCACAATCGACGCCGACCTGAGCGCCCATGTCGCGGACGCATGAATTGCAGACGTAACGGGGCATTGCCAGGAGACAACGCTCAGCCACAGAAAGGCCCTCATGCCCGGTTATTCCGACCCCGGTTTCGACACCCTCGCGCTGCACGCCGGCGCCGCGCCCGACCCCACGACCGGCGCGCGGGCGGTGCCGATCCACCTGACCACTTCCTTCGTCTTCGAGTCGAGCGACCACGCGGCCGCCCTGTTCAACCTGGAGCGCGCGGGCCATGTGTACTCGCGCATCAGCAACCCGACCAACGCGGTGCTCGAGCAGCGCGTGTCGGCGCTCGAGGGCGGCATCGGCGCCATCGCCACCGCCAGCGGGCAGGCGGCACTGCACCTGTCGGTGGCCACGCTGATGGGCGCCGGCTCGCACATCGTGGCCAGCACGGCCCTGTACGGCGGCTCGCAGAACCTGCTGCACTACACGATGCGCCGCTTCGGCATCGAGACCACCTTCGTGAAGCCCGGCGACCTCGACGGCTGGCGCGCCGCGGTGCGGCCCGAGACCAAGCTCTTCTTCGGCGAGACGGTGGGCAACCCCGGGCTGGACGTGCTCGACATCCCGGCCGTGGCCGACATCGCGCACGAGGCCGGCGTGCCGCTGCTGGTCGACTCCACGCTCACCTCGCCCTACCTCATCAAGCCCTTCGACTGGGGCGCCGACCTGGTCTACCACTCGGCCACCAAGTTCCTCTCGGGCCACGGCACCGTCATCGGCGGTGTGGTGGTCGACGGCGGCAGCTTCGACTGGGAAAAGTCTGGCAAATTCGCCGAGCTGACCCAGGCCTACGACGGCTTCCACAACATGGTGTTCAGCGAGGAAAGCACCGTCGGCGCCTTCCTGCTGCGCGCCCGCCGCGAGGGCCTGCGCGACTTCGGCGCCTCGATGAGCCCGCACACGGCCTGGCTGATCCTGCAGGGCATCGAGACGCTGCCCCTGCGCATGGAGCGGCACATCGACAACACGCAGAAGGTGGTCGAGTTCCTCGCGAGCCACCCGTTCGTGTCGCGCGTGGGACATCCGCTGATCGAATCGCACCCGAGCCACGTGCTCGCGCAGAAGCTGCTTCGCCATGGCGCGCGCGGCGCGGGCGCGGTGTTCAGCTTCGACATCAAGGGCAGCCGCGCGCAGGGCAAGGCCTTCATCGAAGCGCTGAAGCTCTTCAGCCACCTGGCCAACGTGGGCGACTGCCGCAGCCTGGTGATCCACCCCGCGAGCACCACGCACTTCCGCATGACCGACGAGGCGCTGGCCGGTGCGGGCATCTCGCAGGGCACGATCCGCCTGTCGATCGGCCTGGAAGACCCCGCCGACCTGATCGACGACCTGAAGCGCGCCCTGAAGGCCGCGGAAAAGGCGGGTGCCTGACATGAACTACACCGTCAACGGCCACACCGCGTACTGCTACACCGGCGGCAAGCCCTTCGATGCGGCCAGGCCCACCGTCGTCTTCATCCACGGCGTGCTGAACGACCACAGCGTGTGGATCCTGCAGAGCCGCTGGTTCGCCAACCACGGCTGGAACGTGCTCGCGGTCGACCTGCCCGGCCACTGCAAGAGCGAAGGCCCGCCGCCGGCCAGCGTGGAAGAGGCGGCGCAGTTCGTGATCGCGCTGCTCGATACGGCCGGCGTGCAGAAGGCCGCGCTCGTCGGCCACAGTTTCGGCTCGCTGATCGCGCTGGAGGCGGCCTCGCGCGCGCCGGAGCGCATCACGCAACTCGCGATGGTGGGCACGGCCTACCCGATGGTGGTGTCGCCCGCGCTGCTCGAAAGCTCGGTGAGCGACCCGCAGCGCGCCATCGCCATGGTCAACACCTTCTCGCACTCGCTGCTGGCGCCGCCGCCCTCCTCGCTCGGCCCGGGCACCTGGCTCTACGGCAGCTCGCGCGCGCTGATGCGCCGCGTGCTCGCGAGCAACCGCGAAGCCAACGTGTTCCACATCGGCTTCAAGGCCTGCAACGACTACGCGAACGGCGAGGCCGCCATCGAGAAAGTGCAGTGCCCGGTGCTGTTCCTGCTCGGGGACGCCGACCAGATGACGCCGCCGCGCGCCACCAAGGCGCTGGTGGGCAAGGCGCGCAACGCGAAGGTGGTGACGGTGCACGCGGGCCACTCGCTGATGAGCGAGGCGCCCGACGCGGTGCTGTTCGCGCTGCGCGACTTCCTGAGCGCCTGAGCGCCGGGCGCGAGCGCTTATTCCGCCGCGATGCCCGCCCGGTGGGCGAGCGCGCGGTAGCGCGAGATCTCGCCTTCCATCTGCGCGCGGAATGCGGCCGCGCCGATGGCCACCGGCTCCATGCCCTGCGCGCGCAGCTGCGCCTGCAGCGCCGGGTGGCCCATGGTCGCGACCACCGTGCGAGCGAGCTTGTCGATCATCGGCGCCGGCGTGCGCGCCGGGGCGGCAAAGCCGTACCAGGCGTCGAAGGTGGCTTCGGGCAGGCCCTGCTCGGCCAGCGTGCGCACCTCGGGCAGCATGCTGGAGCGCGTCGCGCCCACGATGCCCAGCGCGCGCAGCTTGCCCGCGCGCACGTGCGGCGCCACGGCGGCCACGGTATCGATTGCGATCTCGACCTCGCCGCCGATCACCGCCAGCGAACTCTGGCTGCTACCCTTGTACGGGATGTCCTGCAGCTGGATGCCCGCGGCCAGCGCGAACAGCTCGCCCGACAGGTGCGGCCCCGAGCCCGAGCCGAAGGTGGCGTAGCGGATGCTCTTCGGCTTGGCCTTGGCCGCCGCGATGAGTTCGGGCAGCGATTGCCAGGGCTGGCCCTTGCCCACCACCAGCACCAGCGGCGTGCGCGCCACGATGGCGATGGGCGCCAGGTCGCGCACCGTGTCATAGGGCAGCTTGGCGCGCAGGGCCGGGTTCACGCTGAAGCTGGTCGAGCCCGACAGCAGCAGCGTGTAGCCGTCGGGCGCGGCCTTGGCGACCGCATCGGTGCCGATGATGGTGGAGGCGCCGGGCTTGTTGTCGATCACGACGGGCTGGCCGAGCTGCTCCGACAGCGTCTGCCCCATGGCGCGTGCGACCAGGTCGGTGCCGCCGCCCGGCGGGAAGGGCACGACCAGCCTGATCGGGCGTTCGGGCCAGGCCCCCTGGGCGAAGACGGGCGAATGCGTGCCCAGCAAGGCGGAAGCGGAGAGCAGCAGGCCGAAGCGGCGACGGGAGATGGCGTTGTCCATGGTGCGTGTCAGGAGAGAGTGGAAGCGGATTGCGCAAGCCGGCCGGCGGCCCATGGCGCGAGGCCCGGCTCGCCCAGGTCCCAGTACAGGCCGGCCATGATCTGCAGGCCCTCGCGCGCCAGCGGCGCGAGCAGGTGCTCGTTGGGCGCGTGCTGCGCGCAGGCCGGGTACGAATGCGGCACCCACAGCGTCGGCAGCCCCAGCAGGTCGGCGAAGACGTCGTTGGGCAGCGAGCCGGCGAGGTTGGGCAGCAGGTCGAGCCGCCGGCCGCTGCTTTCCTCGATCGACTTGCGCGCCCAACCCACCCAGGGGTTCTCCACGTCGAGCCGCGTCGCCGCGCCGGTCAGCGTGACCTCCACCTCGACCTGGCCGAAGCCGTGCGCATCGAGGTGCGCGCGAACGATCTTCTGCAGGTCCTGCCACGGCGTGCCGACCACGAAGCGCAGCTGGCAGTGCGCCACGGCCTCGGAGGGAATCGCGTTGACGGGCCGCTGCGGCGAACCCGCGCCGAGCGCCAGCACCTCGATGGTGTTCCAGGCCACCAGCCGCTCCGCCGGGCTCAGGCCGGGTTCGCCCCAGCCCTCGTCGACCTCGGGATCGTCCGCGCCGCCACCGATGGCGATGCTGGCCAGCGCGTCGCGCACCGCCTGCGTCACGGGCGGCGGGCGCAGCGCCTCGACCAGAATGCGGCCGCGCGCATCCACCAGCGAGGCCACCGCATGGCTGATGACCGTGCCGGGATTGACCAGCACGCCGCCCCAGTTGCCCGAGTGGTAGCCGCGCGGCCGGGCGCGCAGCCGCAGGCTGAAGTTGACCGCGCCCCGCGAACCGAGGAAGAGCGTCGGCCGCGTCGCGCTCACGCGCGGGCCGTCGCTGGCGATGAACAGGTCGGCGCGCAGCTTGTCGCGCTGCTGCTCGCACACCGCATGCAGGCCGGGCGAAGCGGCCTCCTCGCCCATCTCGACCAGCCAGATCACGTTGTAGCCCAGGCGGCCGCCGCGGGCCTCCAGCGCTGCAGCCAGGCCACCGAGGTTGATGCTGTGCTGGCCCTTGTTGTCGGCCGTGCCGCGCCCGTACCAGCGCTCGCCGCGCACCGTGAGCGCCCACGGCGCCAGGCCTTCCTCCCACTGCGCGTCCTGCCCGCTGACCACATCGCCGTGGCCGTAGGTCATCACCGTGGGCAGGGCCGGGGCCTCGATACGGCGCGCGATGAGGAAGGGCCCGCCGCCGGGCACCGGATTGGCGATCACCTCGCAGGCGAAGCCCAGCGCCGCAAGCGGCGGCACCAGTTCCTCGCGCAGGTAGGCCTCCAGCGCGGGCGTGGCGGCGCCGGTGTCGCTTTCGGTGCGGAAGGCGACGCGGCGCTGGAGGTCGGCGAAGAAGCCGCCCGCGTCGAAGTAGGCGGCGGCAGCGGCCAGGCTGTCTGTGCGTTGCATGAAGGGGTTCCTTGTCTGTCCATCGGGTGCAGCAAGTACAAGGCCTGCGGGCCAATGCTTCCAGCATCGTTTTGGCAAGCTACCATTGCCTTGAAGGCAATACTCCACACGCCGCCATGACGCTCCCGCTTCTCAGCATCCCGATGCGCCACTTCCTCGAAGTGGCGCGCAGCGGCTCGGTCAATCAGGCCGCAGCGCGGCTTTTCGTTGCATCGTCGGCGGTGAGCCGGCAGATCACCAAGCTCGAAGACAGCCTGGGCACACCGCTGTTCGAGCGGCATGCGCGCGGCATGGCACTGACCGCCGCCGGCGAGCGGCTGGCGGCGCATCTGCGCAATGCGCAGCTCGACATCGAGCAGGTCGTCGAACAGGTGCGCGACCTGGGCGGGCAAGGCGCGCGGCGCATCCGCATGGCCTGCACCGAAGGCTTCGCGGGGCACTTCATGCCGCTGGTGATGCGCAGCTTCGAGTCGGCGCACCCGGGCTGCCAGCTCGAGCTGCACGTGGGCTCGCCCGACGGCGTGAGCGCGCTGCTGGCGCGCGGCGAGACCGACATCGCGCTCAAATACGTAGTCGCCCCGGAGCCGGGCCTGAAGATCGAGCACTCGGCCACCGCGCCCGTGTATGCCGTGCTGCGGCCCGACCATCCGCTCGCGCGGCAGCGCGTGGTGTCGGTGGCCGACGCGGTGCGCTACCCGCTGGCCGTGGGCGACAAGGGCGTGACCGCACGCCAGCTGTTCGACCAGGCCTGCAGCCTGCAGGGGCTGCAGTACCACGCGATCTTCGTGAGCAATTTTTCCTCGGTGCTGCTGCCCCTGCTGCGCACGCCCGACGTGATGCTTTCGGGCCATCTCACGGTGATGCACCTGATCGACGCGGGCACCGTGGTAGCCCGGCCCTTCGCGGAAGCGCCGCTGCAGCAGCGGCAATTGCAGGTGCTGGCGCTCGAAGGCCGCACGCTGCCGACGCTGGCGCAGGACTTCGTCGAGCACCTGGTAGGCGCGATCACCAGCGCGGGCCGGCGCAAGCTCGGCCGCGCGCGGGCCGCCGCCTGAAGAAGAAGCTCAACCGAGCGCGTTGATGTCCGCCGGGTCGAGCAGCACCTTCGGTGCGCCGTTGCGCGCCACGGCCAGCATCGCGCGGCCGACCTTCTCGGTGGTCGTCACCCGGTTCGGCCACAGGCGATAGGCCAGCCCGAGCACGGGCTTGAGCACGAAGATGGCGGCATCGTAGAGCGGCGTCTTGGAGCGCACGCCATGCATCGGCTGGATCATGCCGGGGCGGAACATGTAGGCCGCCTTGAACGGCAGGCGCAGCAGCGCGTTCTCGGTCGCGCCCTTCACGCGCGCCCACATGCTGCTGCCGCGCTCGCTGCTGTCGGTGCCCGCGCCCGTCACGTAGGTGAAGGTCATGCCCGGGTTGAGCCGCGCGAGCACGGTGGCTGCCGCCAGCGTCAGGTCGTAGGTGATGCGCTTGTACTCGGGCTCCTTCATGCCGACCGACGACACGCCGAGGCAGAAGAAGCAGGCATCGAAGCCCTGCAGCTGCGGCTCGATGTCGCCGTAGTCGTACATGTCCTTGTGGACCAGGTCGCGCAGCTTCGGGTTTTGCTGCCCCGTGGGGTTGCGGCCGACTGCGACGACGCTTTCCACGTCCGCCGCGAGCAGGCACTCGCGCAGCACGCCCTGCCCCACCATGCCGGTGGCGCCAAAAATCAGGATCTTCATGGCAGGCTCCGGTCAGACCGCGAAGACGGCCGGCTTCTTGTTGAGCACGGCGAGCAGCAGGTCGACGTCGAGGCTCGAGGGCTTCGGCGGCTGCAGCGCGGAGAGCATGCGCGACAGCGTCTCGGCATGCGGCAGCAGCGGGCCGAGAAAGCGCGTGCCGTCGGCACCCGCGACCAGCAGGGTCGGGAAGGTCTCGACGTCGAAGGCATCGGCGATGTCGGCGTGATCCTCGATGTCGACCCACGCAAAGCGGAACTGCGGATGCGCGCGCGCCACCTGTCCGAGCAGCGGCCGATAGTCGCGGCAGGTGCCGCACCATTCGGCGCACAGGCACACGACCCACGGCGCATCGCTGGCCGGCTCGGCGGATTCGGGGTTGCTTGGAAGGGCGCTCAAGGCTGATGCGTCGGTGGTGTGATCGGAAGGCCGGGGTGGTACGGCCGGGAGGTCGTGGCTATTATGGACAAAGCTCTCGCCCACGGGACTCGCCGGGGTTCGGGGGCACAGGAGAGTCGCATGATGAACACCTCGGCTGCCACCGGATCTGCCGTCGATCCGCGCCAATTCAAGAGCTTTGCGGAGTTCTATCCCTTCTACCTGAGCGAGCACGCCAACCTCACCTGCCGGCGCCTGCATTTCGCGGGCTCGACCTTGTCGCTGCTGTGCCTGGTGGCGCTGGTGGTCACGCTCAACCCGCTGTGGCTGCTGGCCGGGCTCGTGGCGGGCTATGGCTTCGCCTGGGTCGGGCACTTCGGGTTCGAGAAGAACAAGCCGGCCTCGTTCAAGCGGCCGCTCTATTCGTTCATGGGCGACTGGGCCATGTACCGGGACATCTGGCTGGGGCGGGTAAAAATTATCTAACCCCCTTGCAGGGAGCAAAGCCGGTTCCACGGTGTTCCCGGATCAATCCGGAACGCCACTAGATCAACAGCACGTCCCCCAGCCTCAGGGAGCGCAGCGGACCTTTCTGCCAGAGGTCTTCGAGCGGCTCGGCCTGCGGCATCAGCAGTTCCTTCAGCAGCGGCTCGACCGGCGTCGAGGGGTCCGCGAGCAGCACGTAGCGCGGGTCTTCGTCGGCGGGCTCTTCGGCGAGCGGCGCGATCCAGTCGAGCGCCACCAGTGTTTCGAGCACCGGCGCCAGTTGCAGCGCATCGACGCGCATGCGCGTGACCAGTTCGCTCGCGCCCATGCCCTTGGCCGGCACGGCCTGCGCGCGGGCCAGGTGCTGCAGCGTTTCCATGGCCAGTTGCAGCGGCCAGCCCGCGGCGCCGCCGCGCCGCGCCACGCCGGTCAGCAGGCTCGGCAGGTAGGCCGCGATGACCGCCCCGAGCAGCACGATCACCCAGGCCACGTAGATCCACACGAGCAGGATCGGCACCGTGGCGAAGGCCCCGTACAGCACCGAATAAGTGGGCACGAGGCTCAGGTAGTAGCCCAGCACGCGCTTGGCGATCTCGATGGCGGCCGCCACGAAGATGCCGCCGGCCCATGCATGCGACCAGCGCACGTTGGTGTTGGGCACGTAGTGGTACAGCGAGGCCATGCCGACCGCCAGTAGCATGAATTCGAAGGTGTCGAAGAACAGCTTGACCATACCGCGCCCCACCACGCCGCTGGTGGCCGAGACCACGTACGAGGTGGTCGACAGGCTCACTGCGAGGATGATCGGCCCCAGCGTGATGGCCGCCCAGTAGATGAGCACCCGCTGCGCGAACGGCCGCGGCGAGCGCACGCGCCAGATGTTGTTGAGTGTCTTGTCGATCGTGAGGATCAGCGCGATGGCGGTGATCAGCAGCACGACCAGGCCCGCGATGCCCAGGCCGCCGGCCTTGCTCGAGAACTGGTTCAGGTAGCCCAGCACCTGCCGCGCGATGTTGTCGGGAATCAGGCTCTCGATGAGCCAGCGCTGCAGCCGGCCCTGCATCTTCGCGAACATCGGGAAGACGGTGAACAGCGCCAGCGCCACCGTGAAGAACGGCACCATCGCGATGGTGGTCGTGAAGGTCAGGCTGCTGGCCGTGAGGCCGAGCCGGTCTTCGCGAAAACGCTCGCCCAGCACCGCTGCGGTGTTGCCCCACGGAAAGCGCGAAAGATCCCTCCAGAGTTGCCTGCGATTCATGGCGGCTATCATAGGAGTTGAACTCTCCCCCAGTCTCCGCGCACTTCGTGTCGCTGCGCCAACCCCCTCACCGGGGGCGATACCAGCGGCCCGGCAAAGCCGGTTCCGCGGTATCCCGCTCATGAACGCCAAACCGCCGCCGCTCCCGCCCTCCTCCGTTCGCGCCACCCGCTGGGCCGCCGTGGGCAGCCTCGTCGGCCTCATCGTGCTGGGCCTCGCATGGGAGCTGTGGCTGGCGCCGCTGCGCCCAGGCGGCTCGCTGCTGGCACTGAAGGTGCTGCCGCTCGTCATTCCGCTCGCAGGCCTGTGGAAGAACCGCATGTACACCTACCGCTGGGTCAGCCTGATGGTCTGGCTCTATTTCACCGAGGGCGTGGTGCGCGCCTGGAGCGACATCAACGGCGTGGGGCAAGTGCTCGCGCTGGTCGAGGTGCTGCTGTGCCTCGTGCTCTTCGCGGCCTGCGCCTGGCATGTGCGGCTGCGCTTGCGCCACGCCAAAGCCGCTGCTGCCCGTCCACTGGAGACCTCCGCCCAATGACCACTGCCACGCCCCTGATCGAGCAACTGCGCGCCATCGTCGGCGCACCCCACGTGTTGAACGAGGGCGACCTCACCGCCTACGAGCAGGACTGGCGCAAGCGCGCGCGCGGCAAGTCGCTGGCCGTGGTGCGGCCGGCCAATGCACAGCAGGTGGCCGACGTGGTGAAGGCCTGCGCCGCGGCCGGCACGGCGGTCATTCCACAGGGCGGCAACACCGGCCTCGCGGTCGGCTCCATTCCGGACGAGAGCGGCACGCAGGTGGTGCTGAGCCTGCAGCGGCTAAACACGATCCGCGCGATCGACGCGGCCAACCTTACGATGACCGTCGAAGCCGGCTGCATCCTGCAGACGCTGCAGGAAACCGCCGAAAAGCAGGGCTACCTGTTCCCGCTGAGCCTGGCGGCCGAAGGCAGCTGCACCATCGGCGGCAACCTCGCGACCAATGCAGGCGGCACGCAGGTGGTTCGCTACGGCAACACGCGCGAGCTGTGCCTGGGCCTCGAAGTGGTCACGCCGCAGGGCGAGATCTGGGAAGGCACCAGCGGCCTGCGCAAGGACAACACCGGCTACGACCTTCGCGACCTCTTCATCGGCAGCGAAGGCACGCTCGGCATCATCACCGCCGCGACCATGAAGCTCTACCCGCTGCCTGCCGCGCAGCTCACGGCCTGGGCCGCGGTGCCCTCGCTCGACCACGCGGTCACCTTGCTGGGCCTCGCGCACAAGCACCTGGGCCCGGGCCTCACGGGCTTCGAGGTGATGGGCAAGTTTGCGCTGAGCCTGGTCGACAAGCACATGCCGCAGCTGCGCGTGCCGTTCATCAAGGACGATGCCGTGCCGTACTGCGTGCTGCTGGAAAACTCCGACAGCGAATCCGAGGACCACGCACGCGCCCGCTTCGAAGCGCTGCTCGAAACCGCGTTCGAAGACGGCTGCGTGACCGACGCGGTAGTGGCCGAGAACCTCACGCAAGCGCACCAGCTCTGGCACATCCGCGAGAGCATTCCGCTCGCACAGGCCGAGGAAGGCCTGAACATCAAGCACGACATTTCCATTCCCGTGTCACGCATCCCCGCGTTCGTGGCAGAGACCGATGCGCTGCTGGCGCGCGAGATCGCCGGCGTGCGGCTGGTGAACTTCGGCCACCTGGGCGACGGCAACCTGCACTACAACGTGCAGGCGCCGGAGAACATCGACACCAAGGCCTTCCTGAAGAACGAGGAAGAGCGCATCAACACGCTGGTGTACGACGCGGTCGAGAAGTTCGGCGGCTCGTTCTCGGCCGAGCATGGCGTGGGCTCGCTCAAGGTCGACAAGCTGGAAAAGTACAAGTCGCCGGTGGCGCTGGAGATGATGCGGGCGATCAAGCGCGGGCTCGATCCCAAGAACATCCTGAACCCGGGGCGGGTGATCCGGGTCTAGTTCGCGAGGCCGGAGCCGGCAACTCGGTGATACACTCAATAAGAATAATTCTTATTAACTCCCTCCCCCGGGATCACCGAAGCGCAGCACCGGCATCGCCAGTTCGTCGTTCCTTGCAGGAGGCGGCGATCTTGCGGACATGACCAGCGGCCGGTTCCGGGGCCATTGTCGATGCTTGCGAGAAGGCGGCCGGATGCGCGACCTCGTCCAGGAACTTGTAGCTCACTATGCGGACCTGCGCCGACAGCTCACTCGCGACCTGAGAGACCCTCACTACGCGGCCGACATCGCGCAGTCGAGTTTCGAGCGGGTGTACGCACAGGCCACGAAGTCGCGCGGAGTCGCCCGCATCGATGCGGCGCCGGACGACATCAAGGACAACGGTGGCATCGAATCGCCTCGCGCCCTGCTCTTTCGCGTGGCGCGCAACCTGTGCGTCGATGACGCGCGGCGTCGCAAGGTGGCGCAGGACTGGGCCGGTTCGCATGCAGACGCCGGCATGCACCGGACAGTGCAGTCCAGCGAATACGTCGTCGCCCAGCAACGGGTGCTGACGCGGGTGGTCGAAACCATGGAAAAGCTGCCGCCGCGCCGCCGCGAGGTCT
The DNA here is from genome assembly GCF_047304045.1 of Variovorax sp. Varisp85. NCBI lineage: Bacteria > Pseudomonadati > Pseudomonadota > Betaproteobacteria > Burkholderiales > Comamonadaceae > Variovorax > Variovorax sp. Varisp85. The sequence goes on along the minus strand of NZ_JBGLYN010000015.1, from coordinate 21,995 downwards.
TCCTGCTCTTTCGCGCCTACGGCCACACGCGCGCCGAGATCGCGCAGCGGCTCAACATCACCGAGATGGCCGTGGCCAAGCACCTGTTGCGCGCCACCATCGACTGCTCGCGCGTGTTCGCAGAACTGCGCTCCGAGCTGATCGAACCCCAGGTCTTGATGAACCGCCCCGGCTTCGACGCCGCATTGGCCGAAGACTTCTCGTGAACGGCATCGTTGCGGCGAGCGCTCCGCGCGAAAGGCTGATCGAGCGCGCGCTGGCGCTGATCGTGGAAGGCGAAATGGCGCCCGGCGAGGCCGCCGGCAGCGCCCGCCTGGCACTCCATCAATGGCGCGGCAAATCGGCGGAGCATGCCGCGGCCGTCCAGGAAGCGCGCCAGCGCTGGGACGCACTCGGCGGCATGGCGAACGGCCTGCGCGCGCATTTCGAAGAGCCCGGCGGCACGTTGATGGCCCATGCGGGAGCCGCGGCGAAGTCACCGCACCGCCAGCAACGCCGCAAGATACTGCTCTCGGTGGCGGCCCTGCTGGGCACCGGCCTCGTCGCGGGGCGCGGCGTGCAGTGGTACTGGCAGCAGCCGGTGTCCCTCGCCACCTACCGGACAGCCACCACGCAGATGCTGAAGGTGACGCTCGCGGACGGCATCCGCGGCGTGCCGGGCAGCCGGCTCGACCTCGCGCCGCAGAGCTCCGTCGAGGTCACCCTGTACCCCAACCGCCGCCTCGTCGACATGGCTCGCGGCGAGGTGCGCTTCGAGGTCGCGCCCGACAAGGACCGCCCACTGCACGTGCAAACGCGCGCCGCCGTCATCGAGGTGGTCGGCACCGCGTTCACCGTACGCGACCGCGGCGGGCCGATCACCATAGGCGTGGAGCACGGCCACGTGCGCGTAGGTGTCGCGCCGCACCCCGGGTTCGCCGGGACCGAAGGCGCGGCGATCGACCTGTATGCGGGCGACCGCGTCGAGATCGCCGACGGCCAGGCCGGCCGCGTGCAGCAGGCCGACACGGCCGCGCTGTCCGCGTGGCGCGATGGCTGGCTGGTGTTCGAGAACACGCCGCTTGGCGATGCCCTGGCCGCGGTCAACAGCTACCGCACGCGGCCCATCGTCAGCGACAGTCCGCGCATCGATGCGATGCGGCTGTCCGGCCGCTTCCGCGTCAACGACTCCGAAGGGCTGATGGCCGCGCTGCCGACGATCCTGCCGCTCACGGTCGCGCCCCGCCCCGACGGGAGCGTGGCGCTGCTGGCGCGCTGACGAAAAGCCAACGCCCACCGGCCCACGCCCCGGGCACCGCCGAGCGCTTTGCCCACGGGAGCTCATGCGGCAAGGCTCTCCAGGTGGACGCGAGGCCGGTCGTCCGTGATGCGGCCCGCGCGCATGGTGATCACGCGGTCGGCCAGGTGGAAGTAGCGATCGTCGTGCGAGATCACGACCAGCAGGTGCCCCTTGGCGCGCAGCTCGGGCAGCAGCTCGGTATAGAACAGGTGGCGGAAGGTCGGGTCCTGGTCGGCGGCCCATTCGTCGAACACCAGCACCGGCCGCCCTTCCAGGTAGGCGTGCACCAGCGCGAGCCGCTTGCGCTGGCCGGTCGACAGGTCGGTGGTGGTGAAGGCGCCGTCCTTCAGGCTCACCTTGTGGGCGATCTCCAGGCGCTCCAGGTAGGGCAACGCGCGCTGCGGCAGCACCTGCATGCTGGCTTCGCCGTGCGCCTCGCCCTCGCCGGCGGCCAGGTCCTCGAACAAGTAGAAGTCGGAGAACACGGTGGTGAAGAGCTGGCGGTAGTCGTCGCGGCGCTCGGCGTCCACCGCGGCACCGTCGATCGCCACGTAGCCCTCGTGCGGCGCGTACAGGCCCAGCAGCAGCTTGACGAGCGTGGTCTTGCCGGAGCCGTTGTCGCCCACCACGAACACCATCTCGCCGCGGCAAAGCCGCAGGTCGATCGGCCCCAGCGCGAAGGCCTCGCCGCCCTCGGGCGCATCGAACGCGTAGCGCACGCCGCGCAGCGCGATCTCGTGTTCGAATTTCAGCTCGCTGCCGGTGCGGCCGACGTGCAGGTGCGGCTCCGGCGTGGCAAAGCGCGCCGACAGGTCGGCAATGCGCCGGAACGCGACCCGCGCGCGCCCCACGGCAGGCAGCGCGCCCGCGATCTGGTCCATCGGCCCCTTGAGGAACAGCAGCACCAGCACGAAGCCGCTGAGCACCGCGGGCTCGGTCGGCCGGAATGAGGCCCAGCCCAGAATCAGCGCAATCAGCAGGAAGAACAGGCCCGAGCCGAATGCGGTGGCCATGACGAAGGTGTTGATCGCGCGCCCGTTGACCGCGCGGATGTTGTCGACGATGCGCTCGATCTGCCCGCCGAACATGCGCTGGCGGCGCGCGCGGTGCATGCGCAGCTCCTTGGCGCCCTCGCTGATCGCGCGGTAGGCCTTGTGCAGCTGGTCTTCATGCTCGCGCGCCTTCCAGAAGCCGTTCACGCCGCGGATCTGCGCCATGGCCTGCACCATCGCACCGATCGCCAGCGCCACCACCAGCACGCCGAACAGCGGCAGCGACAGGTAGGCCAGGTAGGCCAGGCAGCCAAGTGCCGTGACGCAGGCGATCAGCGTGGCGGCAAGCGCGAACGCCACGTCGCTGACCATGTCCACGTCCTGCGACAGCACCGGCATCAGCCGGTGGGTGCGGTAGCGCTCCAGGGCATCGATGGGCGCCGAGAGAATCTTCTGCGCCAGGCTCTTGCGGACCAGCGCGACCACCCGCTGGCCGACGAAGTTGGTCGAGACATCGGACACCATGCGCCCGAACAGCGCCGCCGCGCACAGCCCGATGAAGGTCAGCAGCAGGCCGCCAGAGAGGCCGCCCTGCCGGTTGAGCACCTGGTTGATGGTGCCCAGCAGCGCGACCGTGGCCGCGCCCGCGCCGATGCCGGTGACCGCCGACAGCAGCATCCACGGCAGGAACGGCTTGAGCAGGCGTGCGAACTCGCCGTCGGAACCAGGGGCTGTTGTCATGCAAGAACTCTTTCCGCCCTCGGGCGACTGGGGCCCGGCGGCGCGGACAAGCCTTGCCGCCGGACGCGAACGTAATGGCGGCCCGCCGCGCCGGCAGAGCTGCGGACGGCAGCGGACTGCCTGTACCCCACTTGACGGGCGGCCCGCGCAAATGTTCACGCAGCAGTTCGAACACGGTGCGCATGAACACCTGCGCCGCCCAACCGTCCTAGCTTCATGCGCCCTGCAAAACGCCGCACCGCCGGTGCCCCCTCCTGCCCGACGGCCCCATGATCGCCCTGCTGGAGCCCTTGTTCCAGGGCGACCTGGCGCCGCACGGCGAGGCATTGCAGTGCGCGCCGCAGCCGCCCGCGGGCGCGCTGCACGTCGTCGATCTGGTGCGCTCGCACGGGCTGCTGGGCCACGTGCTGCGCCTGCACGCATCGCACCTCGGGGTCGAAGGCGAAGACCTGCGCGCCGTGGCGTCGTCCTGGAGCATGGCCTATCTCGGCATGCTGCTGCCACCGGTCGCGGCTGCCGCCAGCGTGCTGCAGCATGGCTTTCCCGTGGCCGCGGAGCAGGTATGGGTGCGCCTCGGCCCGCACGCCCGGCCGCTGAGCTTCCACATCCGCGAACTGGGCCGGCCGCAGCGCGGCGCGACCACCGAGGAACGCTACTCGGCGCTGCTGTGGCAGCACCTGGAGCCGCTGTTCTCGGCGCTGTGCCACCTGACAGGCATTCCGTCCAAGATCCTGTGGGGCAACGCGGCACGCAACCTCGAGCCGGTGCTCGAGCAGGCGCTTGCGCTGACCGGCGGATCGCCGCCGATCGCCCGCGACAGGCAACGGCTGCTGCACGACGCCGCCTGGCCGGCATGGACCAATCCCCTGCCCGGCCCGCAGCGCGAAGTCCGCGTGCGCCTCGAAGGCCGCAACCGGACAGTGAAGCTGCACCGCCAGTGCTGCCTTTTTCACCTGCTGCCCCGCGAAGGCCATTGCGGCGCCTGCCCGCTGTCGCCTGCGCACCGCTGACATCCCGCTCCCACTTCTTCCACCCACTACCGAGCGCATCACCATGTCCAAGGCAAGACTCGTCTACATCATGTCCCTGAGGAATGCGGCAGCCGACCAGGCCGGCCAGTACATCGACTACAAGGGCGGGCAGCGCTACATGAAGTCGCCGCTGGAGTACCTGGCCGGGGCACTCGACCGCACACCGCTGGGCGATGCCTACTCGCTGGAGGCCGTGTTGTTCGACGACGACGAGGGCTCGCCGCGCGACCGCGAGGTGCTGCAGGCGTACGGCTTCGGCTTCGATCCCGCCCGCCGCTGGATCCACCCGGGCGAGCTGCAGGTGCAGGGCCGCCGCGTCAACGACATGTTCCACAACGTGCCCTCGACCTACCGGCGGCTGCCGCTGGACGCGGCCGCCGAACGCGCCGCCGGCAAGAAGGAGTTCGAGCAGCGCCTGCTCGAACGGCTGCACGCGCTGGAGGCCGACCTCGTGGTGCTCGACGGCCTGCTGGTGATCCTCGACCGGCTGGCCCGGCCGGAAAGCCCGTTCTTCCGCCGGATCGTGAACATCCACCCGGGCATCACGCGGCTGGAGTCGCCCTTCGAGCGCCGCGGCGCCTGGGCCACGCTCGACGCGCTGTATGGCGCCCGCGGCCAGCGGGTGGTCGACTGGCAAACGCGCGAGACGGTCGCGGTCGAGCCGGTGCGCAAGACCGGCGCCTCCTTCCATTACGTGGACACCGGCATCGACTCGGGCGAAGTCATCTTCGACGTGCTGGGCACCGACATCGACCCCGAGGACACCATCCTCGAGCTGCGCTGGAACAACTTCAACCACAGCCTCTTTCCCGCGCTCCACCAGGGCTTGGCCCTGATGGCCGAGACGGTGGACGCGTGAACATCGCGCGCCCGCCGAGCGTCCTGTCTTCTTTCACACCGCCCTGCACCACAGGAGTTGATTTCAATGCCACACGTCCATGATCTGGTCGGGATCGGGTTCGGCCCGTCCAACGTCGCCCTGGCCATCGCACTCGAGGAAAAGCGCCACGCCGGCCGGCCGTTCGACACGCTCTTCATCGAAAAGCAGCTGAGCTTCGCCTGGCATCCGCACATGCTGCTGGACCAGGCGCACATGCAGATCTCCTTCATGAAGGACCTGGCGACGCTGCGCAACCCGACCAGCCGCTTCACCTTCATCAACTACCTGCACGAGAAAGGCCGGCTGACCGACTTCGTCAACCTGAAGAGCTTCTTCCCCAGCCGGCACGAGTTCAACGACTACCTCTCGTGGGCCGCCGAACAGTTCGAGGACGCCTGCGCCTACGGTGAGGAAGTGTTCGAGGTGCTGCCCGAGGAAAGGGGCGGCGAGGTGGAGCTGCTGCGCGTGCGCTCGCGCAACCACGCGGGCAAGCTGGTCGAGCGGCTCGCGCGCAACCTCGTGGTCGGCATCGGCGGCGCGGCGAACATCCCCGACGGCTTCCGCGCGCTGCGCAGCGACCCGCGCGTCTTCCATTCGAGCAGCTACCTGCAGGACATCGCGCAGCTGCCGGATGCGCGCCGCATCGCCGTGGTGGGCGCGGGACAGAGCGCGGCCGAGATCTTCATGGACCTGCAGGGCCGCCCCGGCGCGCCGCAGGTCGACCTCATCACGCGTGCCCGCTCGATCCGCCCGGCGGACGACAGCCCCTTCGTGAACGAGATCTTCAACGCCGAGTTCACCGACTACACCTTCAGCCGCTCGGAGGAAGAGCGCGCCGCGCTGCTCGACGAGTTCTGGCACACCAACTACGCGGTGGCCGACCTGGAGTTGATCCAGCAGATCTACAAGGCCTTCTACCAGCAGCGAGTGACCGGTGGCAACCGCCTGCGCTTCCTGCGCCGGCACGACATCCGCAGTGCCACGGCCGACGGCCAGGGCGTGCACCTCGCGCTGTGGGACCAGAACGTCCTGCGCGAGCACACGGTGCGCTACGACGCCGTGGTGCTCGCCACCGGCTATGTGCGCGAGCACCACAAGGCGCTGCTCGCGCCGCTGGCGGGCTACCTCGGCGACTACACGGTCGACCGCCACTACCGCGTGCAGGCCGCGCCCGGCTTCCATCCGGCCATCTACCTGCAAGGCGCCTGCGAGGACTCGCACGGCCTGAGCGACACCCTGCTGTCGGTCACCTCGGTGCGTACCGGCGAAATCGGCAGCGCCCTGCTGGCCGCGCCGGCCGGCACGCCGCTCCACCTGAGGCCGGAACCCGAGGCGGTCCAGACCTGAATCCCGGGGTCGCCGGACCGCGACGGCGAAAAAAGTCTTAGGACATGGTGTCTCTGTTTGATGAGTTCGAACGTCTTACTCATAGATGCGCCAGAGACCGGAAATCGGGCCGGCCCCCGCACCTGAATGTGAATGCGTCGTAATTCAAAAAACTGGAGTTGTTCTGCCATGCGTCCCCTGCCTCGCCAACATCTGCTGAACGCCGCGCTTGCCGCGGCGTTCGGTTCCGTTCTCACCGTCTGGGCCCCTGTCGCTTCAGCACAGGCTTCCGGCCAGGCCGCGGCACAGGTGTTCGAGGTGAAGGTGCCATCGCAGGCGCTCGGCGCGGCGCTCAACGAGTTCTCGCGCCAGACCGGCGTGCAGGTATTCGCCGCCGGCGAAGTGGTCGCAGGCACCAGCTCGCACGCCGTGGAAGGCAAGCTCACGGTCGACCAGGCCCTGCGCCAGATGCTCGCGGGCACTTCACTGGAAGCCACGCGCACCGCCAGCGGCGGCCTCGCGATCCGCCGCGCCGCCGGCGCTCCCAACTCGCAGGGCACCCTGCCTGCGGTGCAGGTGGTGGCCAACGCCGAGGAATCGCCCATCGGCCCGGTTTCCGGCTATGCGGCCCGCCGCAGCAGCACGGCCACCAAGACCGACACACCGCTCATCGAGGTGCCGCAGTCGATCTCCGTCATCGGCCGCGAGGAAATGGATGCGCGCGGCGTACAGGACGTCATGGAGGCCATCCGCTACACGCCGGGCGTCACGACGAACACCTACGGCCCCGACAACCGCGGCTGGGAATACATCCTGCTGCGGGGCTTCAGCACCTCTTCCAACGGTGTCTACAGGGACGGGCTCGCGCAGCCGGCGTTCGGCCCCACCTACTACCTGACCGAGCCCTACGCGCTGGAGCGCGTGGAGGTATTGCGCGGCCCTTCGTCGATGGTGTTCGGCCAGGGAGACGCCGGCGGCATCGTCAACCGCGTGAGCAAGCAGCCGACCGGCGAGCGGATCCGCGAGATCGAACTGCAGTACGGCAGCTACCAGCGCAAGCAACTGGCATTCGACCTCGGCGACAGGATCGGCAACACCGACCTGAGCTATCGCGTGGTCGGGGTGGGCCTCGACAGCAACGACCAGGACAAGTATCCCGACGGCCACAAGCTGAACCACACGCGCAGCTACATTGCGCCGTCCGTACGCTGGCAACCCAATTCGACGACCTCGCTCACCGTCTTCGGGGAGTTTCTCAAGAACAACACGGCCGAAGACCCGTACTACCTCACCCAGGACTACGTTCTCTATCCGGTGAAGGTAGGTGACTACAGCTTCGGCCAGCTCAAGCAGTCGCAGAGCGCCATCGGCTACCGTTTCGAAACGGCCCTGAACGACACCTGGACGCTGCGCCAGAACTTCCGCTACAGCCAGATCGCCCTGGACAGGCGAGCAGTCTGGGCCGGTTCGCTTCGCAACGACGGACACACGCTCACCCGCGTTGCCAGGACCTGGAACGACCCCGTGGACCTGGCCACGCTGGACACCAGCGTGCAGGGCAAGCTGCAGTACGGCTCCGTCCAGCACACGGTGCTGCTGGGCGTCGACTACAGCGACCAGAAAGGCAAGCAGCGGCGCTTCCGCGGCACGGCGCCGACCCTGGACATCTGGGCGCCCGTCTACGGCCAGGCCGTGGCGATGTCCACCATCCCGATGACCGACGTGGCCCAATCGACGCGCCAGACCGGCTTCTACGCCCAGGACCAGATCAAGTTCGGCGACAACTGGATCGTCACGCTCGGGGGCCGCCACGACGAAGTGCGCCAGCTCACCGACAACTACCTGGCCAGGAGCCATACCCGGCGATCGGACAGTGCGTTCAGTGGCCGGGCAGGCATCAGCTACCTGTTCGGCAACGGCTGGGCTCCCTACATGAGCTACACCACGTCCTTCCTGCCCAACAGCGGCGTCGACGCGAACAACCAACCCTTCAAGCCCAGCAGCGGCAAGCAGGTCGAGGTCGGCGTCAAGTTCCAGCCCGCGGGCTCGCGCACCTCGTATACCGCGGCGGTCTTCGACCTGCGCAAGACCAACGTGGTCACCTACGACCCGACGACCTCCGAGGGGCGCCAGATCGGCAAGCAGCGCTCCCGCGGCCTCGAGCTGGAAGCCAAGGGCGAGCTCGCACCGGGCCTGAACATCTCCGCCGCCTACACCTGGCTGGACATGAAGGTGCTCAACAGCGCCGATGCGGGCGAAATCGGCAAGATCCCGCCGCTCGTGCCCAAGCAGACCGCCTCGGTGTGGCTCGACTACACCATGGGCAACGGCCTGGGGTTCGGCGGTGGCGTGCGCTACATCGGCAAGCGCCAGAACGACGAGCACAACACCACGTACGAACGCGGCGTGACGCTCCTCGATGCGGCCGCGCACTACGAACGCGGCCCGTGGCGCTTCGCGCTCAACATCTCCAACCTGGCGAACAAGCAGTACAACTCGATCTGCTACCACGGACAGTGCTACCAGGGCACTCTCCGCACGGCGACCCTGACCGCCCGGTACAAGTTCTGATCCGATGCCTCTCCCCCGCGTGAATGCGGGGGAGGCTTCGTCACCTTTCGCTCGCCATCATCGACGCGCGTCTGCCTTCTCCCTGGCCTGCTGCGCATCGCACATGGCCGCATGCAGATGGCTCAGCAGCGCAGCGTTGCGCACGATGCCCTGATGGTCGGCATTCACCTCGAGCGAAACCTGCGCCTTGCCGCCGAACTGCGACAAGAGCGCGTTCTTCTGCGCAACCGCCCGTCCCTTCTTCCACCAAAAATGCGGCGCCACTTTCACGCGCGGGAATGCGGCGATCTTTTGCGTGATCGCGTTCATGCGCCGGGTGGCGACGATCCCCTGGAAGATGTCGCCCGGCTTCATGCCCATGCCAGCCGCCGCCACGATTTCCTCGACGGCGTCGCGCACGGTCTCGTCGGAGCCCGAGCGGATCGGCTCGAAGCTGTCGAGCATCGCGTTGACGGCCTCGTGGCCCATGCCGCCGCTCGCGGTGTCCAGGACGAAATCCCGGAAGTCCTGGTACCAGCCGTGCGGATCGAAGCTCTCGTCCAGCAGAAAGCTGTCGACCATGCCGAGGAAGGCGACGTCCACGCCCTGCTGTTCCAGCAGGCTGGCGACATGCACCGCGACAACTGCGCCCAATGACCAGCCGACGATGCCCACGGGCCCCTGCGGCTGCGTCCTGCGGATGACATCGGCGTAGTACCGGGCCATCTGCTCGATGGAATCCAGCCCGGCGACGTCATCCGCATAGCTCAGGCCGTAGACGGCACGCGAGTCTTCCAGGTGGCGCGCCATCGGCCGGTAGTCGATCGGATGGCGCAGCGCGGGCGGCACGCAGAACAGCGGCATCGCATCCGCCGGCCCGGCATACGCGTTCAGCAACTGGACAGGCTGCGGCGGCGCGCCCATGTCCAGCTGCGCGACCAACCTGGCGATCGTCTGCTTCTCGAGCAGATCCTGCAGGGAGATCTGCACGCTCAGCACACGGGACTTGTTGATCCTGGCCAGCAGCCTGAGCGCGACGAGTGAATCGCCGCCCAGCTCGAAGAAGTTGTCGTTGCGCCCCACGCGCGGCACACCCAGCACCTGAGCCCATATCGCCGCCAGTGCCGCTTCGAGCACGCCCTGCGCGCCCTCCTGAGGCTGCTCGTCGCACGTCGGTGCACGGCCGAACTCCGGGGCCGGCAGGGCCTTGCGGTCCACCTTGCCGTTGGCGTTCAGCGGCAGTGCGTCGAGCACCACCAGCGCGGCGGGCACCGTGTAGTCGGGCAGCGCCTGGCCGAGCTTCTGCCGAAGCTGTGCCGTGTCGATGTCCTGCCCTGACACGTAGCCCACCAGCCGCGTACCCGTCGGGCCCTCGTTCGCGATGACGACCGCTTCCCTCACCTCGGGCTGCGCCAGCAACTGCGCCTCGATCTCCCCGAGCTCGATGCGGAAGCCCCGCACCTTCACCTGGTGGTCGATGCGGCCCAGGTACTCCAGCTGGCCCTCGTGGCTCCACTTCACCAGATCGCCCGTGCGGTACAGACGCTCTCCGCCTTCCGTCGCAATGAAGCGCTCCGATGTCAGACCCGCCCTGTGCAGGTAGCCGCGAGCCAGTCCGGCCCCCAAGACGTACAGCTCGCCCGCCACGCCCACCGGCACCGGGTTGAGTTGCCCATCGAGTACGCGCATCCCCAGGTCGGGGATGGCGATGCCCACGGGACTGCGCTGCAGGCCCAGGTCCTCGGCGGTGATCCGCCGGTAGGTCACATGCACCGTGGTCTCGGTGATGCCGTACATGTTGATCAGTTGCGGGCTGTCATCGCCATGGTGCTCGATCCACCCGCGCAGGCGCTGCGGGTCGAGCGCTTCGCCGCCGAAGATGACGGTGCGCAATGTCAAGTCATGGACTTGCGGCAGGCTGGTCAGTTGGCCGAAGGCCGAAGGCGTCTGGTTGAGCACCGTCACCTTCTGCACTTGCAGCAGCTGCAGGAAGTCTTCCGGCGAGCGGCTGACCCAGAACGGCACGATGACCAGCTTGCCGCCGGTGCACAGGGCCCCGAAGATCTCCCACACGGAGAAGTCGAAGGCGTAGGAGTGGAACATCGTCCACACGTCCTCGGGGCCGAAGCCGAACCAGGCATCGGTGGCGTCAAGCAGCCGTGTCACGTTGCGGTGGCACAGCTGCGCGCCCTTGGGACGGCCGGTGGAGCCGGAGGTGTAGATCACGTAGGCGAGGTTCTCGCCGTGCAGGTCGAGCTGCGGATCGTGCGACGGTTCTTCGGACAGGTCGAGCGTGTCCAGTGCCAGCACCTGCAGCGCCTCGGTGCCCGGCATCTGCAGGTGGCTCTGCGTGAGCAGCAGCGCGATGCCGCTGTCGCGGACCATGTAGGCCAGCCGATCTGCGGGGTACTCCGGGTCCAGCGGAACATAGGCGCCGCCGGCCTTCAGGATCGCCAGGATACCCACCACCATCTCGATGGAGCGTTCCACCGCGATGCCCACCTTGGTCTCGGGCTTCACGCCCCGGGCGATCAGCCGGTGTGCAAGGCGGTTGGCCTGTGTGTTGAGTTCGCCGTAGCTCAGCGTTTGCTCGCCGAAGCACAGCGCGGGTGCTTCGGGGCGCGCACGCACTTGCCGTTCGATCAGCCGATGGATCGGCTCGCCGGCTTCGGCTGCCTGCCTGCACGCACCCCACGAGGCCAGTTGCACACGCTCCGCCTCGCTCGAAAGATCGATCTCCGAAAAGACCTGGTCCGGATCGACCGTCAACGTCTCGAGCAGGCGCACATACCAGCCCGCCAGCCGCGCCACGGTGGCCTCCCCAAAAAGATCGGTGTTGTATTCGATCTGCGCGTACGCACGCGTCGGTTCGATGAAGAAATCCAGCGACAGGTCGAACTTGGCGCTCGCGTTGCCGCCCCCGACCTGCTCCGCGCGCACGTCGCCGAACGCGAGGTCGGCAACGCTGTCGCTCATCTGCACGCCGAACATCGCCTGGAACAACGGGTTGCGCGACGCATCGCGCTTTTCGTTCCGGCCGGCCAGCAGCGCATTGAGGGGAAGGTCCGCATGCTCCAGCGCCGACAGCGAATCGCGCCGCACCCGCCGGCAGATTTCGCGCAACGTCGCGCGCGGCTCGAGCCGCGCCCGGAACACCTGGGTCGTCACGAAGAACCCCACCAGGTCGCGCACCTCGTCGCGATGGCGGCCGGCATTGGCCACGCCGACGGCAAAGTCGTTCTGGCCGCTGTACCGGCCCAACAGCATCTGCCACGCCGCGAGCAGGACCACGAAGGGCGTGCATTTCTCCGTGCGACAGAACTTCTGCAACGCCACCGCCAGCGCCGGCTCCAGCGCGAAGCGATGCACCGCACCGTCGAAGGTCTGCCGCGCAGGGCGCGCCGCGTCGAGCGGCAGCTCCAGCGGTGGCACATCGGCACCCAGGTGGGTGTTCCAGTAGTCCAGTTGCTTCGCCAGGCCCTCGCCCTGCAGGCGCTCGCGCTGCCACAGCGCGTAGTCGGCGTACTGGGCCGGCAAGGCCGGCAGCCGCACGGCCGCACCCGCAGCCAATGCCAGGCGGTAGGCCGAAGCGAGGTCCGCAGCGAGGATGGGGTTGGACCACGCGTCCGACACGATGTGGTGCAGGCAGACCGTCAGCACATGCTCCTGGCCCGACAGCCGGATCAACCTGGCCACCAATGCAGGCGCGGCGTCCAGGTCGAACACATGCAGGGCCGTCTCGCCCGTCAGCGCATCGACGCGCGCCTGCCGCGCGGCCCCGGACTCCAGGGACAGATCGAACCGCTCCAGCATGAACCTCACGTCCCGCACCATCTGCTGCATGGGCACGCCGTCTTTCTCGAAGAAGCGGGTGCGCAGGATGCCGTGGCGATCGATCACGGCCTGGAACGCGCGCTCGAGCGCATCCGCGTCCAGCGGGCCATGCAGGCGGAACGTCCGCGGCAGGTTGTAGGCCGTCAGCCCCGGCTCCAGGCGCTGCAGGAACCACAGCTGCTCCTGCGCAGGGGACAACGGCACCTCATCGCCGTCCGACACGCGATGGAGGATTTCGTCGTCGCCATCGTCATCCGCCCATCCGTTCTCCGCTGAAATCCGCCGCGCCGCATTGCTGCTGTTCATCACTGTTCCATCCTGTATGCCGAAACCGATCCCTCGTTCTCCATCGTGCGAAGCGCCGCTGCGAGCGTGGCGACGCTGGGATGGTCGAACACCAGCCCCGGCGCGATGTCGATCCGCAGCTGCTTGCGGATGCGCGCCACAAGCTTGATCACAAGCAGCGAGTGCCCTCCCAGCTCGAAGAAGTCGTCTTCCACGCCGATGGCGTCGCGCTGGAGCAGGCTTGCCATGCACTCGGCCAGCACCGATTCGAGCGCGTCGCGCGGTGCCGCCGCCACCGGCTTGCGGTCATCGCTGCGTGCCGCGGACAGCAGCGACTGCCGGTCGATCTTTCCGTTCGGCAGCCTCGCGAACTCCGCGACGAAGATACAGCGCGCAGGCACCATGTGTGCGGGCAGCAGCGTGCCCAGCCGTCCTGTCAGCGCCGAGCGACCGGCCTCCGACGCGAGCGCCCCGTCACCCACGACGAAGGCCCGGAGTTCGGCGTCGCCTCCACCGCCCGGTACCGCCAGCACCACGGCCTGTCGCACGCCGGGCTGCGACAGCAACACCGCCTCCACCTCGGCCGGCTCGACGCGAAAGCCCCGGATCTTGATCTGGTCGTCCGCCCGCCCCGCCAGGCGGATGCCGCCTTCGGGCAGCACGCAGGCCAGGTCGCCCGTGCGGTAGAGCTCTTGCCCCGGCTCGAATGGATCGGCCACGAAAGCGCCTTCCACCTCCCGGTTCAGGTAGCCGCGGCACAGCTGCGCACCGCCGACATACACCGCCCCCAGCGCGCCGCTCGGCACCATGCGCAAGGCTTCGTCCAGCACATGGACGCGGTTGTTCGCCAGCACGCGCGACAGCGGCAGCACCGGGGATGCGGCCTCGCCCGCCGATACGCGGTGCACCATCACGCCCACCGTCGTTTCCGTGGGGCCGTAGTGGTTGTAGATCGCGGTATCCGGTGCAAGCCTGACGATGCGCTCGATGAGCGAGCGCGGTGCAGCCTCGCCGCCCAGCACCAGCGTGCCGGGCAGCTTCGGCGCCTCGTCCTCGAGCAGGGCCTCCAGGTGGGAGGGCACCATCTTGAGCGCGTCGATCCGGCGTTCGCGCATGAAGCCGGCGAAGGCCCGCGCATCCTTCACGTCGCCCGCTCCCGCCAAGACGAGGCAGGCACCGTTGTGGAACGCACCGAAGAGCGCGGTGTTGCCCAGGTCCGCGACGACGGAGCTTGTGAGCGCCCAGCGGCGGCAGCGAGCCAGGTCCATGGCCGATGACACCGCAGCCACGTAGTTGAGCAACTGCCCCTGCCCGATCACCACGCCCTTGGGCGTCCCCGTCGAACCCGAGGTGTAGAGCACATAAGCCAGATCCTGCATCGCGGGTTGGCATGCCGGTGCGCTGTCGGCAACACCGTCGAGGTCCATGTCGTCCAGCGATGCCTGCCGCCACGGCGCATCGCCAGCCGAAGGCACGCCTGCGGCATGGAGCACGAGCGACGGCACGGCGTCTTCCAGCACGGCCTGGCGGCGCGCGGCGGGCCACTCGGGGTCCAGCGGCAGGTAGCCCGCCCCGATGCGCCAGCTCGCCAGCATCGCCACCAGCAGATCGGCCGATCGCGGAAGGTTGAGCGCCACCAGCGTTCCAGCCGCGGCGCCCCGGGCCTGCAGCCAGTGCGCCATCCGGTTGATTCGCGCATCGAATTCGCGATAGCTCAGCAGCACGTCGCCAGCCTCCAGCGCGGGCGCGTCCGGCGTCGTCCGCGCCCAGCGGGCGACATGCCCGGCCAGCGTGAGGCTTCCGAAATCGGCCGCCGCACCGCGCGCTGCCAGCAGCAGCAATTGGCGCTCGCGCTCACACACCAGCGCGAGGCTGCCGACCGGCGCGCGCGGCTGCGCCACGGCATCCTCGAGCAAAGTCTGGTACTGCCACAGCAGCCGCTCCACGGCCTGGGGCGAATAGCGCGACACATCCGCATGCACGGACAACGTGAAAGCCTGCCCGGCCCGACCGACCTGCATGGCCAGTTCGAAACAAGGCAGCGGCCCGGGCGCGGTGTCCACGCGCCAGGCCACGGCACCGTGCGAGCGCACCGGTATCTCGTCGAAGCCGAAGCCCACGTCGAGGTGCGCAGAGATCGGCGGCGCATCGATCGCCCAGTACTCCTGGGCCTCGGCGTGCGCCTCGAGCGTTTCGCCCAGGCGTGCGATCCAGTCGGAGAAGCGCTCGTCGGGCGCGATGTCCACGACCACGGGCAGGATCTTCTCGAAGACGCCCACCGCTCCCCGCATCACTTCGTAGTCGTGCCGGCAATCGTTCTGCCAGCCGGCGACGAAAGGCCTGTGGCCGGTCAACCGGGCCACGAGCAGCCACCACACGGCCTGCAGGAGCAGGTCGGTGCCGCACCCGAGCTGCCCGGCCGCTTCCTGCGTGCGGGCGGCAAACGCCGCATCGAGAGGAAGGGAGAGGCTGGCACGCGCCGGCGACGCGACCTCGCGTACCCCGTCCATCCGGTTGTTCAGGCGCGGTGCCTGCAGCACATCGGCGCGGTCGATGCAGGTCTGCCAGTAGCCGCGCCCGTCGGCGGCCTCCTCGCCGCTGTCGAGGTCCTGGCGCCATTCGACGAACTGCGTGTACTGGAAAACCTCGTCCGCATCGACGGCCTGCCCCGTAAGGTAAGCCGTTGCAATCTGATCCAGCAGGCCGTGCAGGCTGCCCTTGTCCGCGGCGAACACGCTGGCAACCAGCACGAACTTGTGCCGTGTTTCGCCGAGCCGGGCAATGCCGACGCGCAGCGCCGCGCCGCTCGCGACATCCAGCGGCTCCTGCGTGCACGCGGCGATCCAGTCGGCCAGCGCGGTCGCGCTGTCGGCATTGCCGCGAAGGTCGATCCTTTGCCAGCGCAGCGCAGCCGCCGCATCCAGGGCCTGTTGCCTGAGACCCCGGAAGCCGGGAACCTGCAACACCGCCGAGCGCAAGGCCACATGGGCTTGCACGATCGAGCGGGCCGCGGCCTCGAGGCGCGTCGCGTCGAGCTCGCCGTCGAGGTCAGCCTGCAGCACGAGCTTGGGCGCGCCGGGAGCGGCCTGCTCCCCATGCTGCGCCCGGATGGCACGTTGCTCAGGACTGAGCGGCAGCGAGGAAGTCGTGGTTTCGAGAATGGCAGCCATGGCTTCAGCCCTCGAACACGGCGGGTTGCCGAGCGGCCCCGGGAGCCTGCGCAAGCGCGGTGCGGTCGCACATCGCACCCATGGCGACCACGATCTTGCGCGGCCCCTCGTACGGGTCCCTCGCGTGTGCCGCGAGCATGTTGTCGAGCATCACCACGTCGCCCTGGCGCCAGTCGAAGCGCACGGCGCACGCTTCGTAGGCGCGGCCGACCACTGCCATGGTCTCGTCGTCGATCGGCGTGCCGTCGCCGTAGGTCACATGCCGCGGCAGGTACTCCAGGCCACCGGCCATGGCCAGCAGGTCTTCGCGCACGTCCGCCTCCAGGCAGCTCGCATGGTGCAGCTGGATCTGGTTGAAGAAGACGCGCTCGCCGGTGACGGGATGCGTGATCACCGCCGGGCAGCGGGTACGGGTCTGCAGCGTGTCTTCGTCCAGCCAGCGCCAGGCGGTGCCGGCCAGCGCGAGGCGCGTCTCGACTTCGGCCTTGCTCTCGGTCTTGAAGAAGTCCTTCCAGCTCACGTCGAACCGGGGTACGAAGGTGCGCACGTACATCAGCTCCTTGCGCTCGAACTCGGCCACCATGCCGGCCGGCAGGAGGCGCAGCATCTCGCGGCAATCGACGATGGGCGTGGCGCCGCCCACGGGCGAAGGCAGCTCGCAGAAGAACCACTGCTTGCGCGGCCAGCGGTCGAGGTGCGAACTCTCGTTGTGATACAGGATCATCTGGCGCTCGGGGTACGGGGTCGAACGGTAGGTGTTGCGCCCACCCTCCTTCTTCGGAAGATCGCCGTAGCCGCCGTAGAGCTCGGGTTCGATCACTTCCGCGAAGGCCTCGAATTCCTGCGGCGTGCGCAGGCCGAAATTGCGCAGCAGGATGCCGCCGTGCTTGCCGAGGCTGGCCTCGATGTACGCGCCCTGCTCCCGGGCCCATGCCACCGCGTCGATGTCGCTGCCCGTGGCCTCGATGACCAGTGGGAAAGCCCGCTGGTCCGACAGGAAGGAGGTGCGCACGGGCGAGCGCGGTGCGGCCTGGACGTTGCGATCCTTGGCGGTGAATTTCTTGAGCTTCTGCAGCTTGCCCGGCGCGGGCGAGGTAGACGGCATGGTGTTTCTTTCCGTGTTGGATGGAATGACGAAGCCCTCCAGCATCCCGTTGGGTGCCGCGACGACCTGCTGCAGGAGACCGCGCCACGCCGTGGATGCGCGCTCGATGGTCTCGCGCAGGTACAGGCTGGAGGCGAAGGTCCACTCGGCCCGCAGGCCGCTTTCGTTCTCTCTCACGAACACCGCGAGATCGAACTTCGATGTCGTCCCGGGCCTCGGGATCGGCTCGATGACCACGCCGGGGATCTCGAAGCGTCCCTCGGGCATGTTCTGCATGACGAACAGCACCTGCACCAGCGGGCTGTGCTGGCGGCTGCGGGGCGCGCCGACCAGTTCGACGATCTGGTCGAAGGGCACGTCCTGGTGTTCGAAGGCCGACAGCGTGCTCTCCTTGATCCTCGAGAGCCACTGCACGAAAGGCAACGCGGGCGCGAGCCGGGAACGCAGCGGCACGACGCCGACGAAGAAGCCGATCAGCTCTTCGAGCGCCGGATGGTCGCGCCCTGCGACGTCGGTGCCGACCACCAGGTCGTCCGACGCGGCCTGCCGGTGCAGCACGAGCAGGAAGGCCGACAGCAGCAGCACGTACAGCGAGGTCTTCTGCTCCCGCGCAAGGCCACGCAGCGCTTGCGCGAGCTCGTGCCCGATCTCGATGCCGACCGTGTCGCCCGCCGCCGACGCCACGGGAGGCCGGGCGTGATCGGGCCTGAGCGTGGACAGGGCGGGTGCGGCCTCGAGGTAGCTGCGCCAGAACGCGGCGTCCCGCGCAAGGTTCTGCGCGAGCTTGCGGTGATGCCAGTCGGCGTAGTCGGCGTACTGGATCGCGAGCGGCGCAAGGGGTGAGTCGCGCCCTTCCCGCAGCCCCGCATACAGGGCCATGAAGTCCTGGATGAAGACGGCTTCGGACCAACCGTCGAACACGATGTGGTGCACGCACAGCAGCAGCACGTGTTCCTCGGGCTGCAGGCGCAGGACGGCCGCCGCGAAGGCCGGGCGGGTGGCCAGGTCGAACGCGGTGCCCGCGTGCGCGGCGAGCGCATCGTGCATTGCCCTCGCCTGCACTTCGGCCGGGAGGTGCGAAAGATCCGTCAGCGCAACGGCAAGCTCGCTCTCCGGCGCAATGCGCGCCACGGGATCGCCATCGTCGTTCTCGGGAAACCAGGTGCGCAGCACTTCGTGCCGTTGCACGATGGCGTCGAGCGTGGCGCGCACCAGGTCGACATCGAGCGCGCCCGACAAGCGCAGTGCCGCCGAAATGTTGTAGGCCGCGTGCTTGCCGTCCGATGCATCCGACAGCCGATTCACCAGCCACAGGCGCTGCTGCGCGGGCGAGAGCTTCATGTCGGCCACGCGCTCGACCGGTTGCAGCACCGGCGCGCGAGCGGACAAGGGGGCGTCGTGCCGCGCCCGGGCGACATTCGCGAGGTCGCGAAGCACCGGGTGCTCGAATATCCTGCGCAGCGGCAGGTCGAATCCGCCATCGACGCGCGCCCTCGACGCCAGCTGCGCCGCCAGCAGCGAATGCCCGCCGAGCTCGAAGAAACTGTCGTGCCGTCCCACGCGCGGCACGCCCAGCACCTCGGCCCAGATCGCGGCCAGCTTCTCTTCCACCGCGCCTTCGGGTGCCTCGTATGCCCGGTCGCTCGCGAACTCAACCTCCGGCAGCGCCTTGCGGTCGATCTTGCCGTTTCCGTTCAGGGGCAGGCGCTCGAGCACGACGATGGCGGCCGGCACCATGTAGTCGGGCAGTGCCGCGGCGAGGCGGTCGCGCAGCGTCGCCGTATCTGCCGCCTGCCCTGCCTGCAGTGCGATGTAGGCGGCCAGCGATGCGCCGTTCGCGCTCTCGCGCGCCACCACCACGGCCTCGCGAACCTCGGGCTGCGCCAGCAGCTGCGCCTCGATCTCGCCGAGCTCGATGCGGAAGCCCCGCACCTTCACCTGGTGGTCGATGCGGCCCAGGTACTCCAGCTGACCTTCGGGGTTCCACTTCACCAGGTCGCCCGTGCGGTACAGCCGCTGGCCGTCCTGCGCCGCGATGAAGCGCTCGGACGTCAGGCCCGCGCGCCGGAAATAGCCGCGCGCCAGGCCGATGCCGCCCAGGAACAGCTCGCCCGGCACGCCCACGGGCGACGGGTTGAGGAAGCCGTCCAACACGTGCAGCGTCGTGGCCGCGATCGGCCCGCCGATGCGGGGCCTGCCGCGAACCGCGGCCGCCGTCGACCAGATCGTGGTTTCGGTGGGGCCGTACATGTTCCAGAGCTCGACGCCGAGCGCCAGCAGGTCTTGCGCAAGGTCTTCCTGCAGCGCCTCGCCGCCGCACAGGCCCTTGAAGTTCGCGGCCTGGCCGCCGTTCCATCCAGCGGCCCGCAAGAGCCGCCAGCCCGCGGGCGTGGACTGGAGCACGGTGGCACCGCACCCGTCCATCAGTTGGCCGAGCGCACTTCCGTTGCGCACCACGTCCCTCGGTGCCAGCACTAGGCGCGCGCCAGCGAGCAGCGGCAGGTACAGCTCCAGGGCGGCGATATCGAACGACAGGGAAGTGACCGCGACCAGCACGTCGTCCTGCGTCATGCCCGGCGCCTGCATCATGCTCAGCATGAAGTGGCTGAGCGACCGGTGCCGCACCATCACGCCCTTGGGCTTTCCCGTGGAGCCGGAGGTGTAGATGACGTAGGCCAGGTTCTCGCCTCCGAGCGCGACCTGCGGGGCGGCATCGGAGTGGCTGCCGGTGTCCAGCGTGTCCAGCGCCACCACCTGCAGCGCCTCGGCGCCCGGCACCAGGGCTCTCAGGTTGTCTTGCGTGAGCAGCAATCCGATGCCGCTGTCGGCCACCATGTAGGCGAGGCGGTCCACGGGGTACTCCGGGTCGAGCGGCACGTACGCCCCGCCGGCCTTCAGGATCGCCAGGACCCCGACCACCATCTCGACGGAGCGCTCCACCGCGATGCCCACCTTCGTCTCCGGCTTCACGCCAAGGGCAATCAGGCAATGCGCCAGGCGATTGGCCCGTGCCTCGAGCTCCGAATAGCTCAGCGCCTCGTCACCGAAGACCAGCGCTGTCGCGCCCGGCCTGAGCGCTGCCTGCCGCTCGATCAGCCGATGCACCGGCTCGTCCTGCGCATACCGCATGGGGTTTTCGCCCCATGCGGCAAGCTGGCGCCGTTCGTCGCCGGACATCACCTCGAGTTCGCAGGCCGGCCGCTCGGGCTGCACCGACAGGCCCTGCACGACGGCCTCGACGGCGGCGGCCATCAGGCCGCACACGCGAGCGGCATCCACCGCCTCGTGAATCTGCGCGACCAGATGGAAGCCCTCGCCCAGGTCGTCCACCGACATCTCGATCGGGTAGTTGGTGCGCTCCCTGCTGCCCAGGATCTCCATGCCTTCCCACAACGGGGCCTTCTCTTTCTCCTTGCCCTGCTGCGCGCCGTAGCGGTAGTTCAGCAGCGCCGTGAACAGCGGCATCCGTTGCGGCAGCGCGCTGCAGCGCTGCGCCAGCGACAGGCTGGCGTACTCGTGATTCAACAGTTCGCTGAGCGCCGCGTGCGTCTGGCGCACGCACGCCTGCACGCTTTGCGTTCCCAGCCGGATGCGCACTGGCAGCGTATTGATGAACATGCCGAGTGCCCGGTCGACATTCGCACCGCCCTGCATGCGGCCGAACAGCACGGTGCCGAACACCACGTCGTCCCTGCCCGTGGTCTTGCCCAGCACCAGCGCCCAGGCCATGTGGAACAGCGCCGCGGCGCTCACGCCGCATCTCTGCGCCTGGCTCCTGACCTGCGATGCGAGCCGTGCATCCAGCGCAAGCGAGGCTTCCCGCACCCGGGTGCCGTCGCCTTGCACGTCGAGCAGGCCGAAGGGCGCCGTCGGCTCCTCCACATCGGCGAGCATCTGGCTGAAGAAGGCCTTGTGCCCGGCCTGGCTCAGGTCCAGCCTGGCCTGCCCGACGAAGTGGCGGAACGGTACGGGCGCCGGCAACTCGGCGCTGCGGCCTTGCTGGATCAGCGCGATTTCCTCGACGACCAGCTCCAGCGTGGTGTGGTCCACCACCAGGTGATGGTTGGCCAGCTGCAGGAGCCAGCGGCCCTTGTCCGCTTCGTGGGCCGCAATCACCCTCAGCATCGGTGCCTTGCGCACGTCGATGCGGTAGCGCGCCGGGTCGACGTGGGCATCGAGCCGCGCGGAAGCGCTCGCGCCGCCGGGCCCGGCATCGGCCAGCCACTGGAGTTCGAGCACGGCCTTGCGATGCACCACCTGCATCGGTTCGGGAAGGTCTTCCCACATCACGGCCGTTCGCAGGATGTCGTGGCGCGCGATCACTTCGTTGAAGCTGGCGACGAAATGCTCGAGCCTTCCGCGGCTTTCGAAACTCAGGCGGTTCAGCGTGATGTATGCGTCGCCCTCGGCCTGCAGTTGGTGGTGGAAGAGCATCCCCTCCTGCATCGGCACCAGCGGATAGATGTCCTGGATGTTGGCGGCCCCGCCCGGCACCGCCGCCTCGATGCGCGCGATCTGCCGTGCATCCAGGGTCGCCAGCGTCAGCATCTCCGGCTGGATCGCCCGGCAATCCGCCGGAATGCCGTTGGGAGGAACGGACAGCTCCTGCCGCGCAGGCTCCAGCACCAGCGCCTGCGCGAATGCGCCGAGCTGTGGCTGCTGGAACAGCGTGCGCACCTGCGTCGACCAGCCCTGGGCGCGCATGCGCTCCAGCAGCCTCAGCGCCAGCAGCGAATGGCCGCCGAGTTCGAAGAAGTTGTCGTTGCGGCCCACGCGCTGCACGCCCAACACATCGGCCCAGA